>JBATYN010000580.1:0-8546 GCA_049674125.1 Pseudolabrys sp.
ACGGCGTGGAGAGCGTCGTGAGGGACGCCACGAACGGCGTGATACGCGTCGCGAAGGACGCCATGAACGGCGCGATACCCGACGCGGAGGCAGCCAAGAGACCACTGGCACCGGGACGACCGGTACCGGAGCCACTGGCACAAAGTAAACGTAGTCGGACAAATTCTACTTGGCTGCGGGGCGACCAAAGACAGCGGTCCCTTTGGCCGCACATGTTTTGCGTACGCGTGCCGTGGGCGACGGATAGATGATGGCTTTCCTGTCGCGACCTCGACTCGAGCCGATTGTGTTGGAGCGCGGCAATGCCAGTTCTCGCCTTTCTTGCAGTGGTGGGTTTTGCACTGATCGCACTGCTGTTCGTCGCGGACGCAACGCTGGAGCGCGGCTCGCCTGTGATAGTCACCAGCGACCGCGTCGGTCTGCCGGAACCATGGCATCCCGACATGGTCCAAACCCTCACCATTGCGCCAGCACGCGCGCCCGACATGACATCGCAGGCGGTACGTGCCGCTCAGCCCGTGTCGGAGCCTAAGGCTCTGGAAAAGATCGGACCTGCAGCGCGCGCTGCGCGGGCCGAAGCGCCACCTAGAAATAATCGCGCCACGCGGCCGGTCGGATACGGACAGAACCGCTTAGCCGACAGATTTTCTATTAGGGGGCAGTAGGCCGGCGCGATGGAGCCCGACAGGAGGCATTCTTGTCCAAACAAGATCGAAAAAAGATTTTCGCACGACTGCGGACGCTCCCGGTAGATTTTCTGTGCGCGCTGATCAACGCGACAGCGATCCTGGTGATCGTCGCTGCAATTCTTGCGCTTGTCGCGATGGCGCGTATCGATAACTTTGCGGAAAGCTTTGTTACAACAATGACCGAAGCTTTGCTGTCAAAAATTGATCTACCGTCAAAGAACGTGCTGGCGAATCTCCGAAACCTGACGGAGGAAGCCCGCGAGCTTGGCGACGCCCTCAGGGAAATCAAGGTGGGGGAAAATCCGGTCATTCAATTTGAGATTGTGCGACTAAAAGAGACGTTAGCCGGCCTCAAAGTCAGCGTCGACCGGCTCGCAGACACGAGGACGATCCTCACCGACGAAGCAATTGGACAGCTGGGCCGCGCGGTCACCAACACCCTGACGAAGCTGAGGAGCTGCGCTTCCAATGTCGGCCAGATGCAGCCCTATCTCAACGACAACGCGGCCGAAGCCCGGCCTATCATTCGATGACCTGATCCGCGCGGGCGAGCAGTGTCGGCGGAATAGTGAGGCCGAGCGCCTTGGCGGTTTTGAGATTGATCACAAGCTCGAATTTGGTCGGTGCCTGGACCGGTAGCTCGCCAGGATTGGCACCACGCATAATACGATCGACGTAATCGGCAGCGCGCGGCACCAGATCCAGAGCGTCGACTCCATACGACGACAATCCACCTGCTTCGGCGTGATAGCGGAACGGGTATACCGCCGGCAGCCGGTACTTGTCTGCGAGTTCGATAATGAGTCGAAGATGAACCTCGGTGATGGTGTGGGGGTATATAACAAGACCGCCGTTGGGTTGCGCCGCGACAGCAGCGATAGCGCGCGATCGACCTCGCCGGCGTCGTGCACCCCTGCCGCCACCAGGTTAATCCCGACCGTCGGCGCGGCTGCTTCGGCCTCGCGCCAGAACGCACTATGGGCGGGAGTCTGCGGATGTAAAAGGGCAGCCGCATGGGTAACGTCGGGCGCAACCTGCTTGAGCGTCTGCAGCCACTTACTGCCCATCGAAGGTTCGAAATTCGTGAAGCCCGTAATATTGGCCCCAGGCCGCGCTAGACTCGCAACGAAGCCGCTGCCAACGGGGTCAGCGACGTGTACGAAGACGATTGGCGAATTGCCCGCCAGCGGCCGCAAGATCGCGAGCGCTGGATTGCTTTGGACGAGAAATACATCGGGCGAATGGCTAGCCAACTCCGTGCCGTAGCTTCGCATCAGCTCCGGATCGCTGTTGGCCCAACGCACTTCAATCCGAACGTTGCGGCCATCGGTCCAGCCGAGTTCGCTCAGTCGTCGCAAGAAAGCAGTATAGGCGGCCGGATTCTGTCCGGTCGCCGCCGTACCGTTTAGCACAGCGATACGGCGTACCCGTTCGGATTGCTGTGCGTGCGCGCCAAGCGGCCATGCAGCCGCCGCGCCGCCGAGAAGCGTGATGAACTCGCGCCGTCTCATTCGAAGACCTCGTCGGCGCGCCCAATCAACGTGTTGGGGACGGTGATACCCAACGTCTTGGCAGTCATTAGATTGATGTAGAGCTCAACTTTCGCGGCCTGTTGGAACGGCAGTTCGGCGGGCTTCTCTCCCCTGAGAATCCGGCCAGTATAAATGCCGGCGAGGTGGTATGAGGCTGCAGAATCTGATCCGTAACTCAGCAGGCCTCCAGCCGCAGCAAACTCGCGATACTGGAAAATTGCAGGCACTGCGTAGCGGACCGTCAGCGCGGCGAGCTGCTCGGTGTAGCTAGAGAAGAATGACCCGCCGCTGATTACGAGTCCGCCTACCCGCAACTCGGCAAGTTTTGCAAAGACAGCGTCGAAGTCACCTTCGCTGCGGGCATTCACGACATGCAGCTCCAGCCCTAAAGTACGGGCGGCCGCTTGCGACTCACTCACTGTGGTTTCCGCAATGGCGGGATCGGCCGGGTTGACGAGGAGCGCCATGACGCGCGTCGTGGGAAGCAGCTCGTGCAGCAATTCTAGCCGCTTCGGCGCTACCTCCAAGTTTGTTTGAGTGATCCCCGTGACGTTGCCTCCTGGCCGGTTGAGGCTGGCGACGAGGCCGAGCCGGACGGGGTCGCCGCCCGTTTCGAATATGATCGGAATGGTCGCGGTTGCAGCCTTTGCCGCGACCGCCGCCGGCGCGCTGGTCGCAGCAATCACGGCAACCTGCCGACGAACTAGATCGGCCGCCATCGCCGGCAACTGATCGGTCTGGTCGTCCGCCCAGCGGTATTCGACCACAACATTGTGGCCGTCAACGTAGCCCATTTCGCGCAGCCCTCTGACAAAAGCCGCCAGTTGCCGCTTATACCTTTGTGCAGAAGCCGCGTTGATAAACCCGACTACCGGCATTCCGGGCTGCTGCGCACGCGCAACAAGAGGCCAGCCAACTGCCGCCCCACCGAATAGCGTAATGAAATCGCGTCGTCTCATTGCCGCTCCTGAGCGTCAAGACCGGCCATCGTATTGGATTAAACAGCCGCTCTGGAAGGGGGCGATGTTCGCTTTGGCTCAAAAGCGGACAAATGCGGTGCAAAACGCCATGTCCGCTTTGCCCCCAAAAGCAGACATGTGCAGTGCACTGCCATACGTCCGCTTTGTGCCAATAGCGGACATTCGACTTTCAGCACTTCGCGGCTATGAACGGGCTAATCTCGCTCGGGTCAGCGAAGATTACGTCCGCGCGATCACCCATCATCCCAGCATCAACAAGTGCAGGCGCGTTCTTGTCAGGACCGTCGTTGCTCGCATCGGTCTTTAGACGGAGGTTGCGCTCCCAAAACTTGCGCGATTGACCATTGGCAGTTGTGACTGTGTAGGTGTCTTTGCAATACGTGATTGTTTGCACACGCTGCGCCGAATAAAGCTTCTTGAGGTTGGGGACCTGGCCGCCGCCCATCATCCCGCCCATTCCACCCATCGAGCCTCCCGTGGGCCCGCCCTGTTGAGCGGTTTGCCCGGCTCGCTTTTTCGTCGCTTCCTTCAGGAAGGCGACTAGATCAGCGCGCTGTGTAACGTCTTTAATACCGGCAAAAGTCATTTGATTGCCGGGTACGACATGTTGCGGGTCATTGATCCACTCGTCGAGCGTCTTGTCGTTCCAAACGATGTTTGCAGATTTGAGAGCGTCCGAATATCGGCTGAAGCTGTCCAATCCTCCTGACTTGCGGTTCCAAACGTCTGCGAGACTTGGACCCGTCATGTTTTGATTAGGCTGTAAGGAATGACAGGCCGCGCAAGCCCCGAATACTCGCTGGCCTCGGCTCGCATTGCCGTCTGCAGCTAAGATTTGTGTACCAAGCGTCAGCAAAAGCGCAACAGCAACTGCGAAAGTAACTTTCATGATCGTTCTCCGGTAGTGACATGAGTGAGCGCGCGACCGCACCCGCGTTTTGCGTGTGTCGCACTGTCAGCTTTTCGGAAAAACGTCAGATAGGCGGTGGATGGGTCGGCGGGCTTACATAACCGTACAATGTACCCTCCGCAAAAGATTGCGGAGGCCCCTCAACAATATGTGACAGCGGAATTTCTGAAGGAAACATTGCGGCGATGATATTGAAGCACTTGAAGGCGCAAATAATGGACCCTTTGCAGTCGTCGGGTGGACAGCATGGCATGTCCGCTTGATCCGACATGGACATTTCAACGGGCTTTGTTGAAGCGAAGGACCCGCCTGTCGCCGGAATTGTGGCAACCGAAATGGCTATCAGAACCGCTAGAATAGGACGGATGACAAACATGCGCCGGAAGTATCAAAAAATATCGTCCGGCGGTCAATCGACATAGGCTATGTCTAAGCGTCGCGATCAGCGCACACCGCAATTCAAAACTATAGGGGGAGAGCATGAGGCTCGTGATTGCGACTACGGCCATCGTTTTTCTCGTTGGTTCGGCAATAGCCCAACAGCCCTACGCGGGGCTGAAAAACCGCTCAATCAAGACCCTTTCTGACCAGCAAGTTGCCGACCTCAATGCTGGTCGCGGTATGGGGCTTGCGCTTGCTGCTGAGTTGAATGGCTATCCCGGACCAATTCACGCAATAGAACTCGCTGACGAACTACACTTGTCGGCTGAGCAAGTAGCAAAATTAAAAGCGCTATTTGAAGCGATGAAGGCTGAAACAATCCCGCTAGGGACTTCGCTAATTTCGCAAGAGCGCGATCTGAATAGTGATTTTGCAAACCGCACGATCACACTTGCGAAACTAGAAACAACCACACAGAAGATTGGTGCTACCCAAGCCGCGTTGCGCGCCGCCCATTTGAAATACCACCTTTCCGCCGTCGCGATACTTACGCCTGAGCAAGTCGTCCGGTACAACGAACTGCGCGGATACAAGTCTGATGAAACGCCGTCGCACGGGCATCATCAGCAACAATAGTCAGAGTATTCGGTGAACGATTTCGCCGCAGCCTTCATCACAGACCACTCGCTAGTGAGCGATGTCCGCTTTGGGTCAAAAGCGGACAAATGCGGTGCAAAACGCCATGTCCGCTTTGCCCCCAAAAGCAGACATGTGCAGTGCACTGCCTTACGTCCGCTTTGTGCCAATAGCGGACACAGCGCGGAATTACTCGATCACTTCGTCAGCGCGGGCTAGGAGTGTCGGTGGTACGGCAAGGCCGAGCGCTTTGGCTGCTTTGAGATTGATCAACAGTTCGTATTTGGTCGGCGCCTGCACCGGCATATCAGCAGGCTTCTCACCCTTGAGGATGCGGTCAACGTATTCGGCAGCAGGTGGAGACTGGTTCACAATCTCAGTGCCGTAGGACATCAGGCCGCCGGCCTGGATGAAGTAACGGAACGGATAGATTGCAGGCACTCTGTACTGGGCTGCCAGCCTCGCGATCACATCGGGATGGTTTGCTCCAAACGGACTCGCTGTCACGATAAGCCCGGCATTGGCGTCGCCCGCAGACGCCGCGATACCTTGCTCAAGCTCTTTGGCGTTTTGCATGGTAATCACGCTCAAATCGATCCCAGTTGTCCCAGCCGCTTGGATCGCCGCGAACTGGCCGATTCCCGACGCATTCAAAGCGTCGCGAAGAACCGCAACGCGAGTTGTGCGAGGGGCGATCTCTTTGAGAAGGCCAAGCCACTTCGCACCAATCGTGTACTCGAAGGCGATAAACCCCGTTGTGTTGCCGCCGGGCTTGGCCAAACTGGAGACAAAACCAGCACCAACGGGATCGATCACCCCCATAAACACGATTGGTATGCTGCGCGTCGCCCGTTGAAGCGCAGCCAAAGTAAAGCTGGTGGGCGCGACCAGCACGTCGGGCGCCATTGCAACCAATTCGACTGCTTGGCGGGGGTAACGAGTCGGATCATCTGGCCCCCAGCGAATGTCTAAACGCAGATTGCGACCGTCGACCCAACCTAATTCTTTCAGTCTTGCCACGAACGCCGCTAGGCGAGCTTGCCCGTCCTGATCTTTCTCAGTCACGTGCATGAGCACGCCAATGCGGCGGATGCGCTCGGCCTGTTGTGCGCCTGCTGCGGTCACCCACGCCGCAACAGGAACACTGATCCCCTTGATAAAATCGCGCCGCCTCATTGTGTTTCTCGAGCATCAGGACAAAGCATCGTAACGGCTCGAGCCTACACTGGGAAAGGGGTTGCGCGAGCCAGCCCACGTCCGTTTTGGGTCAAAAGCAGACATGTGCAGCGCAAAACGGCATGTCCGCTTTGTGCCAATAGCGGACATTGGCGGCTGCACTCGCTTGCACAGCCCGAGGGCTCAATAGTGAAAGTACGTTCGCGGCCCATTAACAAAAACCCCGGGATATTATCCCGGGGGCTTCGCTAATTCGCGTGTGGGTTCGGCGCGTCAAAACTGATAGCTGACGGCGACACGACCAAGATTTTCCCTGAACTTCGCATGGAAGTTGAAGTTCACGGTATTGCCGATCGGCGAGCAGTTTCCCACGCCGGGGGTGCAGGCAATGGTTCCTGTGCCGCCGACGGAATCAAAGCTCATGTAAAGATATTCACCGCGCACGAGCCAGTGCTGAGCGAAACGCCACTCGGCGCCGCCGCCGAGCGCCCAGCCGGGCTTATACTCGTTGAATGAAAATGTGTTGTTGGTCGGATAGAACGTGTCAACGAAGTTCGCGGTGTACTTGAGATGGGCGACGGCGAGCCCGCCGGTCACGTACGGATACCACGCGCCCATGTTGTAGCCGACGCGGCCGAGGAAGGTCATCAGGAAGTCTGACTTGCCTTGCAGATTCCACGTAAAGCCAGTGGGCGCTGTGACCGGATAGAGCGCCGAATTCGACGTCGACCCTTTCAGACCCATCCAGTTGAAACCAGCTTCCACACCGAGAATCGCGGGGCCCGCCTGATACAAGAAGCCGATCTGGCCGCCGGCGGTCCCCCCGGAGTTGTTGAAGTTCTGGGAGGCCCCAAGCTCGACCGCCGCACGGTTGGCTGTCGCGAAAAAGCCATCCGTCGTTCTAATGTCAACCGCGTCCGGATCCGTGTTGCCCCAGACGCCGCCACCGTTGATGCCGATGTACCAGCCTGTCCAGCTTTGCGCCGGCGCGATCGGTGCGACCGCCTTGACAGGCAGGTCGGCGGCAGACGCTATTCCGGTAAAACCTAAAGCGAATGCTGTAACAAAGATGCTTTTCATGATGTCGCCCCAGTTACTCGACCGAACGTTTGACGCTCGTCATCCATTTGGCGGAGGCAATATAGACAGAATGTCGCAGGCGCTATGTGCTATAATTGCCACAAGGGACAACCATTTTCGTGTGCTGGTTGCAGAAGGCTCGATGTCCGCTTTGGGTCAAAAGCAGACATGTGCAGTGCAACTCGGCATGCCTACTTTGTGCCAATAGCGGACATCCGCAGCGCACTGTCGCATGTCAGCTAAGTGCCACAAGCGGATATTGCGCGTGCCTTCCGACCACTTTGCCGGATGCGACGCGCGTCAATTCCAAAGGCCGAGGTTTTTGATCGCCGTCGGCAGCGTCTTTGATTTGTTCTTCTTGCAGTAGGCCACGATCTTTGCGGAATTCCCTTGAAAGCGATCGTAGTTTAAGACGTTGCTATTGGCCGCCGCATTGTAATAGCCGCTCATCCAAAAGCGGACGAAATCCCGTTGCTCCGCACCGTATCCGAGCCAGCCTCGACAAGTGATCTGATTCATATCCACTCTGAACTGAGCCACACTTGGCTGCGAAGCGGCAGCCAGCAAAATCGCAGCTGTGAAAAGAACATTCCATCTCATGGTTATTCCTCCGTTGCTACAGCATTTCACTGCGGGCCAACCCGTCTCTGTAATCCAGCCATCACGCTTTCTTGCGAATGGAATTGGCACCACGCTTTCAAGTTCGCGATGTTTGTTTGGTGCAAAGTGACATCCACAAAGGTCCGGCGTGTCTGATAGCTGAACCAGCCGCTCATCCATGCCGAGAAGTCTCGCGACATTGCCGGTGTCATTGCCAGATATTGGCCGCATGTAAACGCGCCCATATCGATGGTGACCTGTGCATTTGCAGCCACAGGGAAAAGAGAAACTGCAAATGCTGCGCTAATCAGTCGACGTTTCATTTTGCTGCTCCTTTTGGACGCTTCACCAAAGCTCCAGCGCGCTCGGACACACCAATGTGTCCGTTTCCCAATCTCGCCGAAGGTGACTGGCTGGCAATTGGCCTTAGAGGCAATCCGCGTGATGTCCGCTTTGCGCCAATATGGGACAAAAATGCACGGAATTGGTGGGCCCGGGAGGACTCGAACCTCCAACCAGACCGTTATGAGCGGTCGGCTCTAACCAGTTGAGCTACGGGCCC
>JBATYN010000581.1:0-3372 GCA_049674125.1 Pseudolabrys sp.
GCACTGCCGGACGCGCCGCTTTCGTCACTGGGCAATCACCGATCCGCACAGGTCTGACAAAAGTTGGCCTGCCCGGTGCAGATATCGGTTTGCGGGCCGAAGACCCGAGCGTCGCAGAAATTCTCAAGCCTCTTGGCTACGCCACAGGTCAGTTCGGCAAGAACCACCTCGGCGACAAAGACGAGTTTCTGCCCACGGCGCACGGCTTTGATGAGTTCTTTGGCAACCTCTACCATCTCAATGCTCAGGAAGAACCCGAAAATCCGGACTACCCAAAGAACCCTCAGTTTCGCCAGCGTTTCGGACCACGCGGCGTGATCAAATCCTCGGCTGGAGGGAAGATCGAGGATACCGGCCCACTCACTACGAAACGCATGGAGACCGTGGACGAAGAGTTTCTCGGTGCCGCGCTCGATTTCATCGACCGGCAACAACGAGCCAACACGCCGTGGTTCCTCTACTTCAATCCCACCCGCATGCACGTGTGGACACACCTCAAGCCAGCGTCACAGGGCAAGACCGGCCTTGGGGTTTATCCCGATGGAATGGTGGAATTGGATGGCTATGTCGGCCAGCTGCTCAAGAAGCTCGACGATCTCGGCGTTGCGGACAACACTATTGTCGTGTTCACGACCGACAACGGCGCGGAGGAGATGTCGTGGCCGGACGGTGGGACCACGCCGTTCCGTGGCGAGAAGGCAACGAACTGGGAAGGCGGATACCGCGCCCCAATGGTCATGCGTTGGCCCGGCACTATCAAGCCAGGCACCACCTATAACGAGATGTTTTCACACTACGACCTCATCCCGACTTTCGCGGCGGCTGGGGGAGACCCTGATGTTGTTGCCAAGCTTCTCCGTGGCGCTCAGATCGGCAGCAAGACATTCAAAGTTCATCTCGACGGCTATAACCTCCTGCCTTTCTTGAAGGGAGACGTGAAGGAGTCACCGCGCAAGGAGTTCGTCTATTGGAATGACGACGGCCAACTGGTCGCCATACGCTACGACGATTGGAAAGCCGTCTTCTTGGAACAAGACAACAAGGGCATCGGTGTATGGCAGGGCCAATTCACCGACCTGCGCTTGCCAAAACTTTTCAACTTGCGATCCGATCCTTTCGAGCGAGGCGACCAATCAATTCTATACAACAAATGGCTGGCAGATCGCGCCTTCGTTCAAGTACCTTTGCAGGCACTCGCTGCAGGATGGCTTGAGAGTTTTAAGGAATTCCCGCCGCGACAGAAGCCAGCGAGTTTCAATCTTGACGAGGTAATGCGGAAAATCGAAGCGGCTGGTAAAGGCGCTAATTAGGCCAAGCCATCGCAAGTGCACCGCACATGTCCGCTTATGACCCAAAGCGGACATGACACGCGACACAATCGCGCGCGCGCTTCAACAATTTAGTCAACTACTTCGTGACCATGCGCTTGGTTGAGGGAGGCGCCTCGCCCGGCGCGGCCGGTGTAATCGCAAACGTAAGCCACGCGTTCCAGCCGTCGGGCCGGTTCTCCGCGGCGAATTCCTTATAGCCTTTGATGTTTATATATCCCTGCCACTCTTTACTCAGTGGAATGACGTAGCCGATCTGCGGTCCGATACCGACCACGCGGGACTCAAAACAGCCAACGCGATCGCCCGACCCGCTGTCGCAGGACAGTTGATTGTACCAATAACCCACGATTCCGACCTGCCACTGCTTGGTGAGGAATTGCGATGCGCCCCAATCCAGATGCATGTCGATGCCGTTCTGATAGTTGGTGTGCACGTTTTCAAAGTTGTAGGTGAAGCCGAGCGTGGCGGAAAATTCGCGCCCGGTCTTCGGGTCGAAGTAGGTATAGGCGCCTCCTGCATCGATTGCATTGTGGCCGATGCCGGTATTGGCAATTCGCGTCTGATCGTATCGGCCGGTCGTCAGGTTGCCGGTCAGGTACGTCATGAAATTACTGACGCCAAAATTCCAGCGCAGCGAAGCCATCGGCACCAGATCGCCGATGCCGGTAACCGCTTCTGTCAGGCTGCGCCCAATCGTAAATCCCGGACCACCCAAGCCCAAGTTGCCATTTATCGTCGCGTCGACGCTACTCTCGATTCGTCCATAGGGGATCGCGACGAGGACGTTGGCCTGCCCGCCCAAGACCGGCGTCGCAAACGTGTAGCCGGGTACCGCGAGATACAATGGCTCGGCGCTACCGTGAACGTTCGCATTGAAGTTTCCGTTGAAGTTTACATTGACGTTGCCGAGGGGCACCTGCTTCGCAAACGCGACGTTTCCGCCGGCAGAAACCTGCGAATAATACAGAACATTGGTGAATGAAAATCCGGGCACCTGTGGGGTAGCCGCCAGACTTCCGAAGAAACCCGGAACCCAGAAGCTCACGCCACCTTCATCAGCCATCGCCGGGTTGGCTGTCATACAGGCGGTGCCGCAAGTTACAATCGACGCGAATAGTGCACAGCGTGTTCGCGTGGCGAACTTTATCCTTGCCTCTTTTTTCACTGTCGCTCCCCAACAATTAAATGCCAACAAACCGGATCGCGTCTGAAAGTCGATAGACGCAAGCGTTTCAGCAGCCTAGGGCGGCACGTCGAAAAAGACATCGGCCGTTTCGAGCGGTACACAAATATCTGAGCGAGCGTGACCGTGAGGTCACAGACCGCTTTTCCGGCAAAATTAGATAGATGCTATGCAATCGAATGACGTCAAAATTAGTCAGGACGCTTTGACTGAAGAAATTTCGAGAGTTTGAGCGGTATTGGTCAATATTCCTTACGTATCGTTCTAGCCATCACGGCTTCGTCAATTGATGGGGCGTCGTAACGGAAGCAACATCGGGCGACGCCGGCTGAGCACGTTAAGGCACGAAGCAGTGAGGACCTAACTTCAACTTCCACTTGCGACTTGAGGGAGGCTCATCATGTCAGGTGCAGTAATCAATCTCATCGTTCAACTTATAGCGGGTGTACTCGGCGGCAATGCCGCAGGCAGTGCGCTCAAGGATTACAATCTTGGTACGCTTGGCAATTCAATCACCGGCGCTGTTGGCGGTGTTGCCGGCGGACAGATCCTTCAATCTCTCATTCCCCTGCTTGCGGGTGCAGGCGGCAACGTTGATGTTGGCGCGCTCCTTGGACAAGCCGTAGGTGGCGGCGTCGCCGGCGCCATTCTCACAGCCGTGATTGGTGCTGTGAAGAACATGATGGGCGGCCAGCCAGCACGCTAGAGTTGAAGGCGGCGCAGTTAGCGCCAAAGAACCAGAATTTTGGATTAAGCGCTGTGCGCACTGATACTGGCGCGCAAGGTCAGATGGATTGCCTGCGGGTGGGATTTTGATGCGTCATTCGTCACGGGAGTAAGCCATGAAACGAACTGTAG
>JBATYN010000582.1:0-3782 GCA_049674125.1 Pseudolabrys sp.
ATATTCCGCAGGAAGCGTTTATCGCGGCGCTCAAGGTCGACGTCTAGCGCGCAGCCGAGCCCAGCGGCGCAACCGTATTTCTGCGTGAGATGTGCTAATATATAGTCGCTCACAGACGAAGTCAGAACGAGGCCGCTGGATCGGAAACGAAATGTTCGCTCGCAAAGTCGCCTTATTCGCCTCGGTCGTCGCCGCTTCAGGCACGCTTACCGTGGCCGGCATCGTTGCTATTGCGCAGACACCTGCGACCACGAAGCCTGCGGCTCTGCCGACCCCAAAACCGGCGATGACGGAACAGGCACGGGAGAAAACCCTGTCGGCCAAGGAACTGTTCGGTAGCAAGCGATTGCCGTCGGCCGGTAAGTCAATGGCAATCGGCTACTACCCGCGCGGCTGCCTTGCGGGCGGCGTTGAGTTGCCGGTGAATGGACCGAACTGGCAAGTGATGCGGCTATCGCGTAACCGCAATTGGGGCCATCCGAGCCTGATCCATTTCCTGGAAAAATTTGCACCGCTCGCCAGCAAAGCGACCGGCTGGAAAGGCATTTTGGTGGGAGATCTCGCCCAACCACGCGGTGGTCCGACACCCTCTGACCATGCCAGCCATCAGACCGGTCTTGATGTCGACATCTGGTTTCTGCCAATGCCAGATCGCGTATTGAGCAAGGAAGAGCGTGACACTCTTACGGCCATCAATCTCGTGTCCGAGGACTGGAAGCGTCTCAACCCCCAGACCTGGACGCCGCAACACATTGCCTTCATCAAAACTGCCGCCCAGCAACCCGAGGTCGAGCGCGTTCTGGTGAATGCCGCAATCAAAAAGGAATTATGCCGCGTCGAAGACAAGGCACACGATAGCTGGATGGCCAAAGTGCGCCCCTGGTACGGCCACCACGACCACATTCACGTCCGGCTGCGGTGTCCCGCAGATTCACCGACCTGCCGCGTGCAGCCGCCAGTGCCGGGCGGCGATGGCTGTAGCGCAAAAGAGCTCGACTATTGGTTCTCCGACAAGGTGTTGAACGTTGTGAAATCCAAACCGTCCAAACCGGCAAAGCCGGTCATGCTCGCCGATTTGCCGTTGGCTTGTAAAACTGTACTGGAAGCTCCCGACAACACGACAAGCATGGCCAACGACAAGCGCTGATCCCTTTCGGCGTAACGCAAACCGCTCAGCCTAGAACGCCGATGTTCCAATCCACGGCCATTGCAAGCTTGAACGATACCAAAAAGCTGCAGGTGCTTGCCGCACTCGAGCGCAAGGTGCTTTGGCTTGCGAGCTGGATGATTCACAGCGCCAATCATCTGCGAGAAAGCGCCGATGGATTGAAGGTTGGCGGCCACCAGGCCTCAAGTGCCTCGCTCGCCACCATCATGACTGCGCTCTATTTCGACGTGCTGCGGCCGCAGGATCGCGTCGCTGTGAAGCCGCATGCAAGTCCGATCTTCCATGCGATCCAGTATTTGCTCGGCAAGCAGACGTGCGAGCGGCTCGAGGCTTTTCGCGGCTACAAAGGCGCGCAGAGTTACCCATCGCGCACCAAGGACACCGACGATGTGGATTTCTCCACCGGTTCGGTCGGGCTCGGCGTCGCGCAGACGCTATTCTCATCACTCACGCAAGATTACGTTCGCGCGCACGGGTGGGGCCTTGATCGTCCGGAAGGGCGAATGGTCGCGCTGGTCGGCGACGCAGAACTCGATGAGGGAAATATCTTCGAAGCCCTGCTGGAAGGCTGGAAACAGGGCCTGCGTAACTGTTGGTGGATCATCGACTACAACCGCCAAAGCCTTGATGCCGTCGTGCGTGAAGGCTTGTGGGCACGCTACGAGCAGCTTTTCAAAAACTTCGGCTGGAACGTCGTTATCCTGAAATACGGCTCGTTGCAGCAGGCCGCGTTCAAGGAGCCCGGCGGCGACACGCTGCGCAGATGGATCGATAGTTGCCCGAACCAGCTCTATTCCGCGCTGGTTTTCGCGGGCGGCGCGGCCTGGCGTAAACGGCTCAATGATGAGATCGGCGACCAGGGGGACGTCAGCAAGCTGATCGGCAAGCGCAGCGACGATGAGCTGGCAGCCTTGATGAACAATCTCGGCGGCCATGACATGCCGTCCGTGCTCGAAGCATTTCACAACGCGGATCCTGAAAAGCCGACCTGCTTCATCTGCTACACAGTGAAGGGCTTCGGACTGCCGTTTGCCGGGCACAAGGACAATCACGCCGGACTGATGACGCCGCCGCAGATGGAGACGTTTCGCGAGGCGATGCATGTCCGGCCAGGCCACGAATGGGAAAAATTCGAAGGCCTCACCTTGCCCCAGGAGACGTTACAGACATTTCTTGACCACGTTCCGTTCGCGTCCACCGGGGCGCGGCGCTTGAGCGCGCCGACACTTGACGTGCCGGATACGCTTCCCGTCACGATTCAGCCGGTGATGTCGACGCAAACAGGCTTCGGCGCGATCCTCAACGAGATCGGCCGTGGCGACAGCGACTTCACGCACCACATTGTGACGACATCGCCTGACGTCACCGTGTCTACAAATCTCGGCCCCTGGGTGAACCGGCGCGGCCTGTTTGCCCGTCAGGCCATGGCCGACACTTTCAAAAGTGAACACATCCCGTCGACTTTCAACTGGGAATTCTCACCCAAGGGCCAACATATCGAGCTCGGCATTGCCGAAATGAACCTGTTCATTCTGCTCTCAGCACTCGGCTTGTCGCACAGCATCAACGGGGAAAGGCTGCTGCCGATTGGGACGCTATATGACCCGTTCATTGCGCGCGGCCTCGATGCGCTGAATTACGCCTGTTACCAGGATGCACGATTCATTCTGGTCGCAACGCCTTCCGGTATAACGCTTGCCGGTGAAGGCGGTGCGCATCAGTCGATTGCGGAACCATTGATCGGACTTGCGCAGGACGGTCTGGCCAGTTTCGAGCCCGCGTACGTCGACGAACTCGCGACCATCATGGCCTGGGCATTTACCCATATACAAAAAGACGGTGATGCAGCGCCGTCTGAACGCAATTGGCTCCGTGACGAGACCGGCGGCTCGATTTATCTCCGCCTTTCGACCCGTCCGGTCGAGCAAATCCAACGGGAAATGACAACGGAGCTACGGCAACAGATTGTCGATGGCGCCTATTGGCAGCGCAAACCGGGGCCTAATTGCCAGGTGGTTGTTGCCTATACCGGCGCGGTCGCGCCCGAAGCGATCGAAGCAGTTGGATTGATGGCGGAAGATCGGCGCGACGTCGGCCTGCTGGCGATCACCTCCGCCGATCGCCTCAATGCCGGGTGGACTGCCGCGCAGCGCGCGCGCGAACGCGGACTCGTACACGCGCGCTCGCATATCGAACGGCTGCTCGCCGACGTACCACCGCATTGCGGCATCGTGAGTGTCCTCGACGGACATCCAGCGACGCTGGCCTGGCTCGGTGCGGTCGCCGGCCATCGTACACGCGCTCTCGGCGTCGAGCATTTCGGTCAAACCGGCTCACTCGCCGAACTCTACCGGCACTATGGCATCGACGCCAATGCCATCATCGCGGCGGCACAGGCAATTGCGCCCGGCCGCCCGATCCGTCATCTCAAGGCGCTGCCTTGAGCTGCGGTCACATCATCAAGCCCATCCCGAAAAACATCGCGGGAACGGTGAAGATGATGACCCAGAGGATGATGGCACAGACAATAACGGCGATCGTGTAGATCAGCGCCTTGTCAGCCGGCGGCTTCATCAGAGCGGCGATGCCCGTGTGCAGCAGGTAGAGACTGTAC
>JBATYN010000583.1:0-24224 GCA_049674125.1 Pseudolabrys sp.
CATTGATGATCGGCCCGCCGAACAGGAACACGAACACCAACGCAGTGACGATGGCACCACCCGTCCGAAAGGTGATGTAGCGAAACACATTGAAGAAAGAGACTTTGTCGGAAAGCTCGGTCAGCCAGTAGAACATTGGGTCGAATCCCGAAATATCAGTTCCGCGCGGCTACCTGCTCGACCGCAGCTTGTCTTGGAAACTGCCGTTCCAACGCCTTGACGAGCGGGCCCATTTTCGAACCGAGAGAGCCCTTCACCATCACAGCATCACCTGCACGGATGGCGTCGAGCACAGCCGGCTCCAGACCTGCCGCCATCTCGGCATAGCCGCCCCGGGCGTGGGAGGGAAGGGCCTCCCACAGAGCGCGCATCAATGGCCCAGAACAAAACACAAGATCGATTCCGGCCGCCTCGATCGCATCTGCAAGCTCGCGGTGCATCGCGTCGGCCGACGCCCCCAATTCCAGCATATCGCCGAGTATCGCAATTCGCCGGCCGTGCTTTCCAACGGACGCTTGTCCGAGCAGCGCAATCGCCGCCCGCATGGAGGCCGGGTTGGCATTGTAACTCTCGTCGATCAGCAGCGCATTGCCACCGGGCACCCTCAACACCGCACGTGCGCCGCGGCCGCTGACGGGTCTAAGATTATTGAGCGCGAGGGCGCCAAGTGCGAGGTCGGCGCCCACAAGCGCCAACGCTGCAAGCACGGCAAGAGAATTGAGTACCAGATGGCGACCGGGTGCACCGAGCTTGTAGGTGACAGGCTGCCCCAGAATAGTTGCCTCGACAGTGGATGAGTCGGCTTGCAGCGAAAGACGCGAAAGACGCGCGTCGGCCTTGGTGTCCTCACCGAAAGAGACGATACGTTCGATGCCGGCAGCTTTGGCAGCGGCAGCCAATCGCGCAAATTGCGGGTTATCGCGATTGAGCACAGCAGCGCCACCCGGCTCGACGCCCGCGAAGATCTCGGCTTTGGCATCCGCAATTTTTTCCAGCGAACCGAAATATTCGAGATGGACGGGCTCTATGCCGGTTACAATGGCGACGTGCGGGAGCACCAGCTTTGTAAGCGGCGTAATTTCTCCGGCGTGGTTCATTCCTATCTCGAACACGGCGTATTTCGCGTTCTCCGGACACCGCGCGAGCGAAAGTGGAACTCCCCAGTGGTTGTTGTAGGAAGCAACCGACGCATGCGTTTCGCCGTCGGCAGAAAGAGCCAGCCGCAGCGCTTCTTTCGTACCGGTCTTGCCGACCGATCCCGTGACGGCGATGACTTTAGCGTGCAATCGCGCACGCGCGGCGTGGGCAAGATTGCGTAAAGCGTCGAGCACGTCGGGAACGACCAACAGCGGCGCTTCCGCGAAATTGCCGCACTGGCTCCGGGCGACCACCGCCAGACCAGCCCCGGCTTTCAGAGCGCCATCGACAAATTCGTGACCGTCGCGATTCTCACCCTGAATAGCGAAGAATGCCTCGCCTTTCGCCAATGTGCGGCTGTCGATAGAGATTCCGGATACCTGATCCGGCAACGCGCCGGTACGGTCGGCGCGCATTGCGGCAGCCATAGCTTCAAGTGTCCAAAGCGTGGTCATGCCACTTTGCCCTGCAATGCGGCAGCCACCGCGTCGTGATCAGAGAACGGCAAAATGCGATCACCGATAATTTGGCCGGTCTCATGCCCTTTACCGGCAATCAAGAGCACGTCGCCGGCTTTAAGCTCCGCGATACTGTTATGGATCGCCTCGGATCGGTCGGCAATTTCCGCAGCGCCCGGCGCAGCCGCAAGAATCGCCGCGCGAATCGCAGCCGGATTTTCGCTGCGCGGATTGTCGTCGGTAACGATGACGCGGTCGGCGTTTTCGGAAGCAATGCGGCCCATGATCGGACGTTTGCCAACATCACGGTCGCCGCCAGCGCCAAACACGACGACAAGCTTTCCTCGTGCATAGGGGCGCAAGCTCTCGAGCGCCTTCTGGAGCGCATCCGGCTTGTGCGCGTAATCGATGAAGATGGGCGCGCTATTATGGGTGCCGGCAAGTTCTAGGCGCCCCTTGGCACCGGTCAGTTTTTCCAAGGCAGCGAATACACGCGCCGGGTCAGATCCGGTCGCGATTGCGAGCCCCGCCGCGAGACCCGCGTTCTGCATCTGGAACGCGCCAACGAGCGGCAACCTGACCTTATATGTACGAGCGCCGTGGCTGATAGAAATGATCTGCGCAAAGCCGTCGATGGACCCGCTGTTGAATTTGATATCCTCGCCGCGTTCACCGACCGAAATAATCTTAAGGCCACGCTTTTTTGCTGAGGCGATCACCTGGTCCGCATAAATATCGTCGACGCCGACCACCGCCGTGCCGCCCGGCGCAACGAGATCCTCGAACAGACGGAGCTTGGCAGCGAGATAGGCCTCAATGGTCGGATGATAATCGAGATGGTCGCGCGACAAGTTGGTAAAGGCGCCCGCCGCGACACGCACGCCGTCAAGCCGGTATTGATCGAGACCGTGCGAGGAAGCTTCGAGCGCGAGATGAGTGACGCCATCAGCTGCCAACTGATCGAGCGTGCGGTGCAGATCGACCGGATCGGGCGTTGTCAGGGAGCCGTACCGCTCACCCTTGGGCGAAACAACGCCGACGGTTCCAATACTCGCGGCTTGATAACCAAGCGCGCTCCAGATTTGGCGGGTGAATGCGGCGACCGACGTTTTACCGCTGGTGCCCGTAACAGCTGCAATCGTCGCGGGTTGCCGCGAATAGAATTTCGCTGCGGCAAGCGCGAGCGCGCGGCGAGCATTTGGTACAGCGATAAAGGCCACACTTGCCGAGAGGCCTTCAGGTCGCTGCTCGGCCGCTACCGCCACCGCACCGGCGCTCACCGCCTGTTTGGCGAAATGCGCGCCGTCGGCCTTGGCGCCTGCAATTGCAATGAAGAGGAAGCCGGGCTTGACCTTGCGGCTGTCGGCGGTAATTCCGGTAATTTCAATCGCGGCAAGTTGAGCAGCTTGGCGCGAATCACTCGCAGCCTCCGGCAAAAGGTCGCGCAGCGTCACCGCGTATCCTTCGCGCTCACCAGCAGCATTTGGTCGGCCTTGGGCAGATCGAAGCGCGGCGGAATATCGAGCAGTGGCGCCACCCGTTCGATGACTTGGGCGCCAACGGGCACCGCATTCCAGCCTGAGGTCGTGAAGCCATGGGTCTCGGGCAGACCCTGCGGTTCGTCGAGCATGATCAACAATAAATAGCGTGGCTTGTCGGCAGGGAGTATGGCGGTGAAACTGGTCAAGACTTTGGTCTTGGAGTAGCGCCCGCCGACCACCTTTTCCGACGTGCCGGTTTTGCCGCCTACATAATAGCCCGAGACGTTGGCTCGCGTCGCGGTGCCTTTTTCGACGTTCAGCCGCATCAAATAGCGCATTTTTTCGGCAGTTTCCGGCTTAATGACACGCTGCGCCAGGCGATCGGCTTCGGCCTGGTCACGCTTGAGAAAGGTCGGCGGGATCATCTTGCCGCCGTTGACCAACGCAGAGATGCCCATCACAGCTTGCAAAGGCGCGACTGAGAGGCCGTGGCCAAAGGCGATGGTAACTGTGTTGAGCTCGCCCCAATGCTTCGGGACCAGTGGCTCGGCACTCTCCGGCAATTCGGTGCGCAGGCGGTCGAGTTGGCCAAGCTTTCTCAGGAATGCCTTGTGGTACTCAACGCCAAGCGAGAGCGCCATACGCGCGGTGCCGATGTTGGACGAGTAGGTGAAAATTTCCGGCACAGTGAGCACGCGCTTCTGCGCATGGTAATCATTGATCTCAAACTTGCCGTAGCGCAGCGGCAGGCGCGCATCAAATGAGGACGACAGCGAGATGCGGCCGCTATCGAGCGCCATCGCCAGCGTCAGCGCCTTGAAAGTCGAGCCCATCTCGTAGACGCCGGTTGTCAGACGATTGAGACGGTTGGGATCGTTGGCCTCGCGCGGATTGTTGGGGTCGAAATCCGGCTCGGACACCATGGCGACAATCTCGCCCGTGTTGACGTCGGTAATCACACCAGCCGAAGCCTTCGCCTTGTATTTATCGCGCGCAGCGGCCAGTTCGTCCCGCAAGGCAAATTGCACACGCAAATCAAGGGCGAGTTTGACCGGTTGTTGCAATTGGTCGGTCGCAAGCCCCGCCATATGCAATGCAGCCAGCCCCTGCCCGTCCAGCCACTTCTCGATGCCGGCAATGCCCTGGTTGTCGATATTCACGTGGCCGATCTCGTGGGAGACAACGGCGCCGTTGGGATAAACACGTTTGTTCTCGGTCAGAAAGCCGATGCCTGGAATACCGAGCCGATGGACCTCCTGTTGCTGGCTCGACGTGATCTCACGCTTGAGCCAAACGAAGCCACGCTTTGACGACAAGCGCTCTCGCACTTCGCTCGCATCGAGATCAGGAAGCACCGCAGTGAGCAATTCGACCGCTTCGTCGACGTCGATGATCTTGCGTGGCTCGGCAAACAGCGACGGTGTCTTGACGTCGGTGGCGAGAATTTCGCCATTGCGATCGAGAATGTCGGGGCGCGCGGTCGCGACGGCATCCTGTGTGACGCTGCGCCGTCCGCCGTGACCTTCGCTGACGCTCGCAAACATCACCAGACGCAGCGCGATAACCGAAAAAATGCCCGCGAACGCAAGGATAGCGAGTCCGAGCCGGGCTTTCGCTTTGACGTTACGGTCGACGTCGCGGCCGTAGAGTAACGAGCGTAACGCGCGTTGCCAGTGGCTTTCGGGTGATTTCTTCGGCGCGTGCATGATGGTCACCGCGGTCCGGACACGCTGCCGGTTGTATCTGGTACCGGAGCCAGCATGACGCCGATTGGATCGCCATTTGGCTGAGTCACGACCGCAGGCGGACGTTCGGGCAGCCGATCGAGACTATCGAATTGATTGGCTTCGATGCGTTTCAGCGCTAGGTGCCGATCGGCCAACCCTTGGATACGGCTGGGCGTATCGAGCTTGGCCCATTCGGCCCGCAAGATGGCAATGGCATTGCGCTCATGCCGTAACTCGCCCCGCAGCTTGGCGACGCGCTCAGCCTGCAATGTCGAATCGAACTTGATCTTGTAGACGAACGACGCCGCCATGATCAGCCCGCAGATTACGAGGATATTGAGCAAGCGCATGGCTCACCGCCCCTTCATCAGTTCGGCCAACGTCGGCAGGCGCGGCAACAGGCCGGAGGGCACGTCGCCACGCGCCGCCGAACCCGTGCGCTCGGCGGCTCGCAACTTCGCGGATCGGGCCCTTGGGTTGCGTGCCACCTCGTCGTCATCGGCGATCACGGGGCGTTTCGTAAGAACGAGGAACGTCGGCATTGGATGCGCAAGTTCGGGCGCGTGGCGCGAGCCGCGACGGATTTCGCCGCGGTCGGCGAAAAACGATTTGACGATGCGATCCTCGAGCGAATGGAACGATACGACCACCAGCCGACCGCCGCACTTGAGAACGCGTTCGGCGGCCTGAAGCGCCGCGACCAATTCGCCGAGCTCATCATTCACGAAGATGCGTAGCGCTTGAAATGTACGAGTCGCCGGATGGATATCGTTCGGGCGTGAACGCACGACTGAAGCAACGATGTCCGCAAGCGCGCGCGTACCCTCGATGCGCGCGTTTGCGCGTGCTTTAACGATGGCCCGCGCGCACGCGCGCGCATGACGCTCTTCGCCAAGCAGATAGATGATATCGGCGAGATCGCGCTCGCTCGCGGAGTTGACGATGTCGGCCGCGCTCGCGCCCTCACCGCCCATGCGCATATCGAGTGGACCGTCGAGGCGGAACGAGAAGCCTCGGCCCGGCGTATCGAGTTGCATCGAGGAAACGCCCAGATCACATACGACGCCATCGACTGCGTCATATCCTGCGTCACGGGCGATCGCATCAAGGTTGGAAAAACGATCCTCGATAAGTGTGAGGCGGCCACCCGCCTGCTCGACGAGATCCGCGCCCATTGCAATTGCGCTTTGGTCGCGATCGATGCCGATGACTTTGCAGTCGGCGGCCGCCAGGAGCGCGCGCGAGTAGCCGCCCGCACCGAAAGTGCCATCGATGTAGATGCCACCATCATGAACTTTGAGGAAGTCGACCGCAGGGCGGCCGAGCACGGGAATGTGGAGGGCCGATCCGCCTGCGACAGCTGAGCCGCCGCTGCCCGCCATCATTCCCGTGCTCCGGGCGCATTGCGCGCCGCCACCTGAGAGCTCAGCTCCCCTTTGAGCGCGCGCACCTTTTGGGTGGCCTCCGCGAGCTCGCTCTGGAAACGGCCGGGCTCCCAGATCTGAAACTTGTGACCCAGACCAACAAACGCCACCGCCTCCGAAATTCCCGCATGGCGCTTGAGGCTTTCGCTCAACACCACCCGCCCTTCGCCGTCGATCTTCAACGTCTCGCTTGTGCCGTAGAGTGCCAGGGCGAAGTGCTCTCGCTGGTCCGAAAACGGGGCATAGCGCCCGATCACGGCTTCGATCTCTCCCATCAGTGCACTTCCGCCAGCGTCGATCGCTGGGCGGTCCAGCGCCGGATAGCAATAAAGGCCCTCGAAGCCATCGCTGCCGAGGGCGGAGCGAAACGAACCAGGGATCGAGACGCGTCCCTTGGAGTCGAGCCGCAGCGTGAAATTCGCCACGAAGCGGTCCATACCCCGCACTCCATAACAACCGGACGCAACCAGGGATCCTTGGGGACCACTGACGAAGGGCACGCTGGCGCAAATGGTGCCGACTTTTGCCTATTCGTGAGGTGTCCCATAATGGGAATAACTGGGATATCATGGGATTTTATGGCCGTCAAGAAATCGGCCCAAATCCTCCCGAGGCGCGCCGTTGCGGCAGATCAACGCCATTAACGGTGGTTAAACTTAAAGAAACGTTGCCGAATTCGGACCGCACCCCTCACCGGATAAATCTATGTGGATCGGGTTGTTCAGCGACATTCACGCCAACCGGGAAGCGCTCGAAGCCACCCTGGATCACGCGCGCCGCGCCGGAATCAGCCGGTTTATTTTTCTCGGCGACTACGTTGGGTATGGCGCCGACCCGGGCTTCACGGTTGATACGGTAATACGCGAGGTCGAGAGCGGTGCCACAGCGCTGCTCGGCAATCATGACGCGGCCATCGTCAGCGGTACTGCGGGGATGAACTCGGTTGCCGCGGAAGCAATCGAATGGACACGGCCGAAGCTCGATGCGACCCAACGCGAGTTCCTGGCCGAATTGCCGCTGACCTTCGAGGATGATGGTCGGCTATTCGTCCACGCCAGCGCACATCGGCCTCAACACTGGGAATACGTCACCAGCGTCGAGAGCGCCTCCCGCAGTTTCATGGCGACGCGTGCGCAGTCGACTTTTTGCGGGCACGTCCACGTACCACAGCTTTATCATTTGTCAGCGACTGGAAAGCTCGCAGGGTTCCAGCCGGTACAAGCCGTTGAAATTCCGCTGCTCGCGCAGCGGCGCTGGCTCGCCGTCATCGGCGCCATCGGGCAGCCACGCGACTACAATCCGGCTGCCTGCTACGGCGCTCTCGATACCGAACGCAACGTCCTGATTTACGTGCGCGTTCCGTATGACAACGAAACTGCCGCACGCAAGATCCGCGAAGCAGGATTGCCAGAAATCTTGGGCCTCCGCTTGATCGAGGGAGCTTGAGTGTGGTTCCACGCAAGCTAGAAGCTGGAAACGTCATCGATGGCTTTCGGCTCATCGAGCCGTTGCAGTCCGGCGGCATGGCAAGCTTCTGGCGAGTTTCGCGCGAGGGCACCGATCTGCCCATGCTGATGAAAATCCCGCTGGTGCATGCCGGCGAAGATCCGATCACGATCATCGGCTACGAAGTCGAACAGATGATCCTGCCGCGGCTCTCAGGGCCGCATGTGCCGCGATTCATTGCTGCCGGCGATTTCGAACAGCCTTACATCGTGATGGAATTTATCTCCGGGTCATCCGTGAAGTCGCTGCTGGAGAAAACGCCGCTGCCGCCGGCCGAGGTCGCGACAATCGGCGCAAAGATCGCATTCGCCCTGCACGATATCCACCGTCAGCATGTGATCCATCTCGATATCAAGCCAAGCAATATAATTCTGCGCGCGGACGACGCAGTGCTGATTGACTTTGGGCTATCACGGCACGATCAACTGCCCGATTTGATACAAGAGGAAGCGGAAGGTCCGGTTGGCACAGGCGCCTATATCTCGCCCGAACAGGTGCTCGACGAGCGGGCAGACCCTCGCAGCGACCTCTTTTCTCTGGGGGTTATCCTTTATTTTCTGGCGACAGGAGAGCGTCCGTTTGGCGAACCGCGGCGCGCTGACAATTGGCGCAGACGGTTATGGCGAGATCCGGTCCCGCCGCGCGGGCGGAATGCTGCTGTGCCGCCTTGGCTACAGGAGATCATCCTTCGCTGCCTGGAGGTTGATCCGGAGGCCCGTTATGCCACGGCGGCCCAGCTGGCCTTTGATCTGCAACATCCTGACCACGTAAAACTGACACAGCGCGCGAACCGAACGCGGCGCGACGGCGTTTTGACTGTCGGTTGGCGCCGGCTGCGCACGGCGCGCAATCCGCCGCCCAAGCGCCGACCGGCACTCATAAGCCATCTCGCCAACGCGCCGATTGTGCTGGCGGCAATAGACCTCGAGCCGGGCCATGAGACGCTTAGCGACGCATTGGCGCTTGCCGTGCATCGTGTCCTTGCAACCGAACCAAACGCCCGGCTCGCCTGCGTCAATGTTCTCAAGATCGCGCGTCTTGCGCTCGACAAGCTCGAGGACGCACAGGGTCGCAACCCGCATCTTGGCCGACTAGCCGAACTCAAATATTGGACCCGTGCCATACCAATAGCGCCCGAGCGCATCACCTATCATGTCCTTGAATCAACCGACCCTGCAGGCCAGCTCGTCGACTATGCCCGCAACAATCGTGTCGATCATATCGTGATCGGGTCGCGCAAAAGCTCGACGCTGAGGCGCTATCTTGGCAGCGTTTCAACGCGCGTTGTCGCTGAAGCACCCTGCACTGTGACTGTCGTGCGGTTGCACGCAAAACAACAACAAGACGACACGATCGCCAATGCAAAACCCAACTGACCAAGTTCCGGTTTCAAACTGCAGTCAGTTTTTCCCCAAAAAGGGAACGGCGACCGCGCTCGCCGCGTTGTCTTCCACGGAACTCGTTCCGAAAGTCTAGAGGAGGCATAAATGCTCAAGAAACTTTTGTTGTCCACCGCGCTCACCGCAGCGGTCGCAACTGCCGCGTTGGCGCAAGCACCGAGTACACCAAGTTCGTCTGACCCGGCGCCCGCCGCCCAGTCGCAGGGTTCCGGCAAGCCGAGCTTCGTATCGGCTCAGAAGCCCGATCAATGGTTGGCGACCAAGTTCAGGGGCACAGATGTGCTCGGTTCCGACAATCAGAAGATCGGCGATGTAACGGATATATTGTTCAACAAGAGCGGCAAGGTTGAGGCGTTCGTCGTCAGCGTCGGAGGCTTCCTTGGGATGGGCGCGAAAGAGGTGGCGCTGGCTCCAAACTCTTTCGACGTGATCCCCGGCCAAAACGGTTCAGCCGACAAACTCAAACTCGCCGTAACGAAGGACCAGCTCAAAGACGCACAGACCTTCGCGCGCTATGAGCCCCCGCGGCCTGCCAGTACAACCGGCTCAGGCAGTCCAATGGGCGGTGGTATGAAGCCTTCGGGAAGCACGCCTTCGAACAATCGATAGTTCATCGGGCAAAGGAAAAATAGGCTGCGACCCGGGTACGGATGCCCGGGCCGCAGCCTCGCACTTACAACCCTGCTTTGAAGCCTTGCTTTTTTAGTCGGGCGGTGAATTATCCGGCCCCCATGTCCGTTTTTCCGCCGGATTCATTCCTTGTCGTCGACGTAACGCCGTCGCCCAATTTTGACGACCGCAAAGACGGCCGTCCGCCAGATATGATCGTCCTGCACTACACTGGTATGCAGACCGGAGTGGCCGCGCTACAGCGCCTCACCACGGCTGCAAGCAAGGTATCGTCCCACTACGTTGTATTTGAGGATGGCCGCATCGTGCAGTGCGTGCCCGAGGATCGGCGCGCCTGGCACGCTGGTGAATCATCGTGGGCGGGTGAGACCGATATCAATTCGCGATCGATCGGCATTGAAGTCGTCAACCCCGGGCACGAATTCGGTTATAGCGACTTTCCATTGCGCCAGATTGCGGCAACCATCTCCCTCTGCAAGTCGATCATTACTCGACGCGGGCCAATCAGTGCCGACCGTATTCTGGCTCATTCCGACGTAGCGCCGGCGCGTAAACAGGATCCTGGCGAAAAATTTCCGTGGGCACTGTTGAGTGAATCCGGAGTGGGCCACTGGGTCCGCGCTGCTCCGCTCGATCTCGAGGGCACGGGCCTCAAACACGGCGATCGGGGAGAGTCGGTCACGCGACTTCAGCGAACGCTGCGCTCCTACGGCTACGGGATGGCGGAATCCGGCAGCTATGACGACGCCACGCGCGAGGTGGTCACGGCATTTCAGCGCCACTTTAGGCAAGCGCGTGTCGATGGCATCGCCGACCCCTCGACGCTTCTCACCTTGCGTGCGCTCATTGAAACCCGACCCGCACCACTCGGATGATTCATTGACCCGGATGACCCGTAATTGGGCTTTCTTAAGCTTCTCGCGCTGCAAGGCTTGACGCGAGGGCCCTGTGTCCTCATTCCTATCCCGTCAGTCGGCCGGACGGCCGCTCCGCGCCAATGCCGAAAGGTGGCCGGGGAGGAAAGTCCGGGCTCCATGGACGAACGGTGCCGGATAACGTCCGGCGGGGGTTAAACCCCAGGGAAAGTGCCACAGAGAAGAGACCGCCTCGGCGCGTTGCGTATAGCCGCGGCAAGGGTGAAACGGTGCGGTAAGAGCGTACCGCGCTTCCGGCGACGGAAGCGGCACGGCAAACCCCACCGGGAGCAAGACCGAATAGGAATGACGTTGGAGCGAAAGCTCCGGGTCCGTCCGGGCCAGTCATTCGGGTAGGTTGCTTGATGCGCCGGGCAACCGGCGTACCAGAGGAATGGCCGTCACGTCTGCGGTTTGCGCCGCAGACCATACAGAACCCGGCTTATAGGTCGGCTGATAAATTGTAAGGGGGCTCGGCGGCAAAAACCGCCGGGCCCCCGCCAATTTAAGGCCGTGCTCGTGGCACCACAGCAGCAAAACCTTGCCATCGCAAGCGCGACAATGCGCGTCCGCTTGCGACGTTGATTATTTCACGTCGAGCATCGTCGACGGCAGCCACAGCGCAATTCCTGGAAATGCCGCAACCAGCACAACGGCGATGCACATCAGGACAAACAGCGGCAACGCGTATGCGCCAATGGTGAATATGTTACGTCCCGTCATGCCTTGCAAAACATAGAGGTTGAATCCAACGGGCGGTGTGATCTGCGCCATCTCCACCACCAGCACGATGTAGATGCCGAACCAGATCAGGTCGAACCCGGCCTTCGTCACCAGCGGGATGATGATCGAAGTCGTAAGCACGACCATCGAGATGCCATCGAGAAAACAGCCAAGCACAATGTAAAACGCCGTGAGCACACTAAGCAGGGCCCAGGGCGGCATGTTGAATTCGGTAATCCATTCGGCGAGCGCGCGCGGGATTCCGGTAAAGCCCATCGCGGCGGTCAGATACGCCGCGCCCGCCAGAATGAAAGCGATCATGCAGCTGGTCCGCGTTGCACCCATGAGCGAGTCGAAAAAACCCTGCGAGGTGAGCGTCCCCGACCACCACGACAGCGCCAGTGCGAGGAACACGCCGACGACTGCAGCTTCCGTTGCGGATGCCAAACCGCCGTAAATCGAGCCGATGACTCCCATAATCAGCAGCATGACCGGAATCAGCCGGCGAGAAGCATAGACTCGCTGGCGAAACGGCACCGTCGGCTCAGGCGGCGGCATCCGCGATTTGTTGAGCAGCGCCCAACAGACGATGAAGCCCATAAAAAGTCCGGCAAGCACGATGCCGGGAATAACGCCCGCAATGAACAGCCGCGCGATCGATTGATCGGTGGCAGTCGCATACACAATCATGATGATCGACGGCGGGATCAGCAGCCCCAGCGTGCCGGAACCGGCAAGCGTGCCAATAGCCATCCGTTCATCGTAACCGCGTTTGAGAAGCTCCGGCAGCGCGATACGGCCAATTGTGGCGCAGGTGGCTGCGGACGAACCGGACACCGCGGCAAAAATTGCACAACCAACAACGTTGACGTGCAGCAGCCGTCCCGGAAGCTTCTGCAGCCACGGCGCCAGGCCTTCGAACATGTCGTCGGACAATTTGGTGCGATAGAGAATTTCTCCCATCCAGATGAACATCGGCAGCGCGGTCAGGTCCCACGAATTCGAGGCCGTCCACATTGACGTTGCGAGGACTTGCCCGGCCGGTGTCGCCACTTTCGTCAGAACGGCGGCGAACCCGCACACGGCCAGCGCCAATGCGATCCAGACGCCAGAGCCGAGGATCGCAAACAGCAGGAGCATCAGGAAAAGGGAGAGCTCAAGGACATTCATGGCTCAGCCTTCCTTGCCAAGCGTGATGGCGTCTTCGGCGGCGCGGAAAGTGGGGCGGCCGCGCGTCGCGACGACGAACCATTCGTCCAACAGCGCAACCGTAAGGATTAATGCGCCTATCGCCATCCCCGCCTGCGGGTAGACCAATGGCACGCGGATGACGCCTGGGGAGACCTCATGGAAGCGAAAGGATATCCAGGCAAAATTGACCAGGTGCCCGGTCATGTAGGCTGACGCAGCGGCAGCAAAGCCGAATGCCCATAGCTCGACATAGCGACGCGTGCGTTCGCCCAGCGCCGCTAGCACAAGGGTGACGCGAATATGGGCGCCCGCCTTCAGTGTCCCACCCAGGGCAAAAAAACTTGCCGCAGCGAGCAAATAACCACCAATTTCATCGAGCGAGAGGATAACAAAATCGGTGCGCGGTAGATGCAAGAGAGACAGCGTACCGTCGAGGAGACGGGCAGCAAGTTGCACGCCGACCATGGCCGCAATCGTGACCAGACAAATGGCTGACGCGCACAGTCCAGCGCGATAGATCGTATCGAGAACGCGACGCACTTACTTCCTGTATGCGGCCAGCATCGCCGCGCCATCGGCGCCGGCGGATTTCTCCCATTCAGCGGCGATTGTCTCGCCAATCTTGGCAAGGCCGGCCTTGAGCTCCGGGGTCGGCGGCAGCACTTTGATGCCGGCGTCCTTCAGCGCTTTCGTCTTGATCGCCATTTCTTCGATCGACATTTTCCAGCCGCGATCTTCCGCAACTTTAGCGGCATCGGTGAGCGCCGTTTTCTCCGCCGGGGAAAGCTTGTCGAAGGCTTCCTTGTTTACAACGACAATATTGCGCGGCAGCCATGCCTGTGTGTCGATGTAATGCGTGAGATAGTCCTGCGATTTGGTGTCGACGCCCGTAGACGCCGAGGTAATCATCACATCGACTCGCCCGGTAGCGAATGCTGTTGGTAAGTCGGGTACCTCAATCTGCGTCGGCACTGAACCTGCGAGCGCCGCAATGCGCCCGATCATGGCATTGTAAGTGCGGAATTTCAGTCCTTTGAGCTCTTCGACTGACTTGATTTCGCGCTTGGCATAGAGGCCTTGCGGCGGCCACGGCACGGAAAACAGCAGAATCAGACCTTCGGATGCGAGTTGCTTTTCAAGATAAGGCTTCTGCGCGGCGTAAAGTTTGTGCGAGGCGTCGTAGCCAGTGGCAAGGAACGGAACGGAGTCGAGCCCATAAACCGCGGCTTCGTTCGATGAAAGTGACTCCAGCATTTCGCCGATTGGCGTGGTGCCCTGGCGAACGCTGCGCTTGATCTCCGCGTGCTTGATCAGCGAACCAGCCGAATGCACCGTGATTTTGAGGGAGCCGTTGGTGGCCTTGTCAACGTCGGCCGCGAACTGGATCACATTTTTGGTGTGGAAGTTGCCGTCGGGATAGGGCGTCGGCATGTCCCATTTCGTCTCGGCGGACGCTGCAGTCGCAATCCCACACGCAAGGAGCAGGCCCGCGCAGACTCGCACGCACTTGTTCATCTATCCCTCCAAACCCTGCCGGCCAAATTGGATCCTTCGCCCCGGCGTTCGATGAAATGCAAGCATGGGGCCATCGGCAGTGGCAAGGGCGCTCAAAAAACGCAGGTCAGATCGGATCAGCGCCCTTGGCCCTGAGCGTCGCTGCTACGGCAGGCGGATCTCCGACGACAACATCGAAGCGCTCGCCGGCCTCGATCTTGCTTTTGACCTCAACGTTCACCCCGAAGCGTAGATCAATTTTGTGACCAGTGGCCTGCTCGAACTGCGTGCAAAATTCACGAACTGCAGCCCGGGGGCCGTTTCCGCTAAGAACCTTGAGCTCGACCGCTTGCGCGGCTGAACAAACAAACGACAACGCGCCAACTACAAGAGATATCCTCGCCATGACATCACCACTTAATTTTCCGGATTCAAGACTAGCAGGCTTGTTTTGCCCCCGGCAGGCCGGACATAGTATTCCGTTCGTGCCACGCTGAGCCCAATGAAGAAAACTTCACCACAACTCTGGGACTTCTGGATTGACCGCGGTGGCACATTTACCGACGTGGTTGGGCGGCGCCCCGATGGGACATTGGTCGCGCACAAACTGCTCTCTGAAAACCCTGAGGCCTATACCGATGCTGCCGTCCAGGGCATCCGGGATTTGCTCGGCTTAAAAGGCGGCGAAGCGATCCCGCCTGGCCGCATTGGTGCCGTGAAAATGGGCACAACCGTTGCTACCAATGCCCTCCTCGAACGTAAAGGCGAGCGGACGCTCCTGCTGATCACCAAAGGTTTCCGCGACGCACTCAAGATCGGTTACCAGGCCCGGCCGAAAATTTTCGCTCGCCACATCATCAAGCCTGACACGCTTTATGAGCGCGTAGCAGAAGTCGACGAACGCGTGCGCGCCGACGGCACAGTCGAGCAAGAACCTGATCTCGCAGCCGTGCGTACCGATCTGGCCGCCGCCGAGGCAGACGGCATAAAAGCGGTCGCGATCGTATTCATGCATGCCTATCGCTTTCCCGAACACGAGAAGCGCGTCGCAGCGCTCGTACGCGAGATGAATTTTGCGCAGGTTTCGGTGAGCCACGAGGTCTCGCCATTGATCAAGCTGGTCGGCCGTGGCGATACGACTGTCGTGGATGCTTATTTGTCTCCGATCCTGCGCCGCTATGTGGCGCAGGTGGATCAGGACCTCGACGCCAAGCGATCCGCCGCGCGACTGATGTTCATGATGTCGTCCGGCGGGTTGACCGCTGCCGAGCTGTTCCAGGGCAAAGACGCAATTCTCTCGGGGCCCGCTGGCGGCGTGGTGAGCATGGCGGAAACCGGCCGCCAAGCCGGCTTCGACCACCTTATCGGCTTCGACATGGGCGGCACATCGACCGACGTCTCCCATTTCGACGGCGAATATGAACGCGCGTTCGAAACGGAAGTTGCCGGCGTCCGTATGCGCGCGCCCATGATGCTCATTCACACCGTTGCTGCCGGGGGCGGCTCGATCCTGCATTTCGACGGCGCACGTTTCCGTGTCGGCCCCGACTCCGCTGGCGCGAACCCTGGCCCAAAATGCTACCGGCGCGACGGACCCCTCGCCGTCACAGATGCCAATGTGATGGCCGGGAAACTCATTCCGGAATTCTTCCCGAACATATTCGGCGCTTCGCAGAGTCTTCCGCTGGACGCACATGCTGTACGCAACGCCTTCACCGATCTGGCACAGCAGGTCGGAGGCCGTACTGCCGAAGAAGTCGCCGACGGCTTCATCAAGATTGCGGTCGAGAACATGGCGAACGCGATCAAGAAGATATCCGTGCAGCGCGGTTATGATGTTACTCGCTATGCGCTCAATTGCTTCGGCGGTGCGGGCGGCCAGCATGCTTGCCTGGTCGCTGACGCTCTCGGCATGACCCGCGTGCTGCTGCACCCGTTCTCCTCTCTACTTTCGGCCTACGGGATGGGTCTGGCAGATATCCGCGCTACGCGAGAACAGGCGATCGAACTGCCGTTCGGTGACAAAGCGCTGAAGGCAATCGCACGCATCGGCACTTCGCTCGGCAAGGAGACGAAAGCCGAGGTCGCCAGCCAGGGCGTCCCACCAGGCAAAACCAAAATCTACGTGCGGGCCCACATCCGGTACGCGGGCACGGACACAGCGCTGGTGGTGGCTGCCGGCAGCGCCGCCGCGATGATGCGGTCATTTGAGAAAGCACACAAAGCGCGTTTTGGCTTCATCGACCGTACAAAACAGATGGTGGTCGAAGCCGTATCGATAGAAGCGGTCGGCGGCGGCGCTAAATTCCGTGAGAAAACTCTGAAACGCAGCCGCGGGAAGCTGCCGCCACCAGCGCAGCGCACGCAATTTTTTACCGCCGGCGCGTGGCACAAGGCGAATGTCTATACCCGCGACCAACTCAGGCCCGGGTCTCGGATCAAGGGCGCCGCCATCATCATCGAACCGCACCAGACAATCGTGGTCGAACCCGGCTGGCAGGCCGAATTAACAGCGAAGAATCATCTTCTGCTCACGCGCGCAAAGAAGCTCAAGCGTACCCACGCCATCGGGACCCATGCTGATCCGGTCATGCTGGAAGTGTTCAACAATCTTTTCATGTCGATCGCCGAACAGATGGGCGTTTCGCTGCAGAACACGGCCTATTCGGTGAACATTAAAGAGCGGCTGGATTTTTCCTGTGCGGTGTTTGCGCATGACGGGACGCTGGTTGCAAACGCACCGCATATGCCGGTGCATCTCGGCTCGATGGATCGCTCAGTCGAGACGATTATCCGCGACAACAAAGGCCGCATTGCACCGGGCGACGTTTACGCCATCAACGCCCCCTATAACGGCGGCACCCACCTGCCCGACATCACCGTCTGCACGCCGGTGTTCGACGACCGAAAAAAGGCAATTTTGTTCTGGGTCGCGTCCCGCGGACATCATGCGGATGTGGGCGGCATTTCACCCGGCTCGATGTCGCCGAATGCCACGACCATCGAGCAGGAAGGTGTGCTGTTCGACAATTTCAAACTGGTTGACCGCGGCCGTTTCCGCGAAAAGGAATTAATGGCCGCACTGACCGGTGCAAAATATCCGGCGCGAAATCCGGTGCAGAATGTCAACGACATCAAGGCGCAGATCGCCGCCAATGAAAAAGGCGCCGCCGAGCTGCGCAAAATGGTCACGCATTTCACGCTGCCTGTGGTGAAAGCCTATATGCAGCACGTGCAGGACAACGCCGCCGAGAGCGTGAGGCGTGTGCTTGATCGATTGCATGACTCAGAATTCACCTACGAGATGGACCAGGGCACGGTCATCAAAGTGAAGATCACGGTGAACAAGAAAGCTCGCGAAGCAACCGTCGACTTCACCGGCACGAGCGAACAGCAGCCGACCAACTTCAATGCGCCTGAACCGGTGACGCGGGCCGCAGTGCTGTATGTGTTTCGTGTGATGGTCGACGACGACATCCCGATGAACGCCGGGTGCCTGCGGCCGATCAACATCGTGATTCCGAAGCGCTCGATGCTGTCACCGGAATTTCCGGCGGCCGTGGTCGCAGGCAACGTCGAGACGTCGCAGGCCGTCACCAACTGCCTGTTCGGCGCCCTTGGCGCGCTCGCCGCCGCCCAGGGAACCATGAACAATCTCAATTTCGGCAATGCGCGTTACCAGTACTACGAGACAATCTGCTCCGGCTCGCCCGCGGGCCCTGGCTTCAATGGCACCGATGCGGTCCACACGCACATGACGAATACGCGGCTCACTGATCCGGAGGTGCTTGAGTTTCGTTACCCGGTCGTCCTCGAAGATTTCCACATCCGCACGGGCTCCGGTGGACGCGGCCAGTGGCACGCCGGCGACGGCATCCGCCGCACCATTCGATTCCTCGAGAAAATGGAATGCACTGTCCTCTCCGGCCATCGGCGCGTGCGGCCATTTGGGCTTGCGGGTGGCGAACCTGGCCAGGCCGGTGAGAACTGGGCACGGCGCAAGGAAGGGCGTATGGAACGCCTGCAGGGGTGCGACGCTACCGTCATCGACGAAAGCGAGGCGATTGTCATCCAAACGCCCACGGCGGGCGGATATGGGCCTCCGGAAAAACGCGAATTAAAGTAACTTGTTGCGCGGGCTGTTAAGCATCTGCGTCCCTCGCGCTTGATTTTAACCTCTACAAGGCAAATCTTCGAAACATGCGCACCTTCATTTTGTCAGCGATTTTATTCGGCCTCGCCGCCGCGCCCGTGCAAGCGCAGGTCTATCCGGTCGAAGGCAAATGGGGCCAGAGCGCGAGCACGGAAAAAGGTGCGATCGACTGCGCGAACAAACGCGTGATCGAGTTCAACGGCGACCAGCGCACCGACAGCAACGGCGGCGTGCCGGCCTACCGCAACCAATCAGTGACGGCGGATGGGCCTTCGGACTACCGCATCGTTGACGAATTCTCGACCGGTCAAATTAGTGCGGGTCACACCACTTACGCACTGCGCAAGGTGGACTCCGACCATATCGAGATGAATATGGAAGGCGGCTCGCTGAAGTTGCAGCGGTGCAAGTAGCGCCCGCGCGCTAGTTCCGCGCGATAATCTCGCGCTCGCCGCGATGGACCGGCGTCGCTCGGGTGATCTTCCCTCGGCCGCGGCGCAGGAGGATCGAAGGCCGCCGATTTTTCAACGGACTTCGTCGGCGGCGGCGAGGACGAGGACGCTCGATGCGCACCTGTCCCATGTGTCCCGGCTGCGCGCCGGCGCTTTGATCCGCCAACAATAAGGGGACGCCGAGCAACTGGCTCCACGCGCGCCATTCGGCAAATGCCTCGTCGGGTCGGCATGTCAGAAACAGAGGCAACGTCAACGCGGGGTCGCTATGTTCGAGTACCACCGCCAGCACGTCTTCTGCGCTACTCTGTCCTGGTATGAGCCGTAATGAGATGCCGTTATAGGACGCCACCGGCATATTGAACGCCATGCGCATGCCGTGCAGCGAACGGCGCAAAACGACGCGCTCGCGATGGAGCTCAACCTCGCGCATCCGCCCATCGGCGGCTGCGTCGCTCGCGGAAAACCGCACGGGCAAGCCAAAGGGGTCGAGCCGCAAGGCGCGGCCCGACCCGGCGCATCCGCCACTTCGCATTTGACGCCTCGAAACTCTCCCGCGCCTGGCTTATTCGCCCGGTCGCACACCAATCGTGGCAGAAACGCGTCGGAATCCGCTTAAAGTTCTGGGTTAATCAGGAGTAGCGAGGGGTGCTTCGCGCTGGATGATTGACGCACCGTTGCGAACCATGATTGACGAGGTGTTGCTGCCGGCACGTAAATTGTCGGTTCCGCCTGTTGAACCGCGCTACAAACGCGCCCAAGTGAGAGCCATCAAATGCTCGCTCCAGCCGACTCACTTCTAGACCTGACCGCACTGACCGACCGCGCTGAGCGGCTCGTTATAGCGGCACGCGCCGCCGGAGCCGACGCAGCAGACGCAGTGGCTCTGCGCTCGATGTCTTTGGCCATAGAGGTGCGCGACGGGAAGACCGAAGAATCTGAGCGCGCGGAAGGTGACGATCTCGGCCTGCGCGTTTTGGTAGGCCGCCGTCAGGCAGTGGTATCGACAAACGATATGGCCGGTGACAGCACGGCTCTGGCGGAGCGCGCGTTCGCGATGGCGCGCGTAGCGCCTGAGGACAAATTCGCAGGCCTCGCAGACGACCAGCTGCTGGCGCACAAGTTTCCCAACCTCGATCTGATCGACTCCAAAATGCCGAGCGTCGGCGAACTGGAAACCCTTGCGCGAGCCGCAGAAATGGCCGCGCTTGCAATTAAAGGCGTGAGTAAATCGGGCGGCGCCTCTGCCTCGGCCGGCGTAGGTGGAATGGTGCTCGTAACGAGTCAGGGATTTCGTGGTGCCTATCTTGGCTCCAGCCGCGCCATATCAATGACCGCTATCGCCGGTGAAGGCACTGGCATGGAGCGTGACTACGACTACACCTCGGTGCGGCACGCGGCCGATCTGGATTCCCCCGAAACGGTGGGCCGCAAAGCGGCCGAGCGCACGATCGCACGGCTTAACCCGCGCAAAGTTAGCACCCGTAAAGTACCAGTCGTGTTCGACCAGCGCACAGCCGGGTCGCTGGTCTCGCATCTTGCCAGTGCCGTCAACGGTGCGTCCGTGGCACGCAAGACCAGCTTCCTCAGAGACAAGATGGGCGCCAAATTGTTTGCCAGCGGCATCCGCATCGTCGACGACCCATTGCGCAAGCGTGGACTGCGCTCGCATCCGTTCGATGGCGAAGGTGTGGCTGGCAAGAATATCGCGTTGATCGACGACGGCGTGCTTTCCTCATGGCTCCTCGACAGTGCGACCGCGCGCGAACTCGGTCTGGTAACGACCGGCCACGCCCAGCGCGCCGCGTCATCGGTGCCATCGCCCGGCCCGAGCAATCTGCATTTGGAGGCGGGCGAGCTGAGCCCTGACGCGCTGATCGCCGATATCACCGACGGCTTCTATGTTACCGACCTGATCGGCATGGGCGCCAACATGGTCACGGGCGACTACAGCCGGGGCGCTTCGGGCTTTTGGATCGAGAACGGCAAACTTACCTACCCGGTGAGCGAGGTCACGATCGCGGGGCACTTGCTCGAGATGTTCCGGACGCTCACCCCCGCCGATAATCTCGAATTTCGATACGCAACCAACGCGCCGACGTTGCGCGTGGAGGGGTTGACTGTTGCCGGCGAATAATCTCATCGGATTGCGCAGGCCGCTCGAAGCTGTGATGCGTGAGGCCGGCGAACTTGCACGCGCGACGGCGCGCGGACCGTTCAAACATTGGACCAAAGGCGCGGACCGTTCCCCGGTGACCGATGCCGACATCGCGGTCAATGATCTTCTGCACAAGCGACTCACTGCTATTGCGCCAAGTGCATATTGGATTTCCGAAGAATCTCCGCATCACCTGCCCGACCGCACCTTGCCGCAGGCGTGGATCGTCGATCCGATCGACGGGACGCGGGCCTACATCTCAGGCCGTAACGACTGGACCATCTCGGTCGCGCTCACCGAAGGCGGCCGGCCGATCGTCGCCTCGATCTATGCGCCGGTGACCGATGAATTGTTTCTCGTTTCAAGGAGTGGAGGCGCAACGCTTAACGGCACGCCGATGAAAGTGAGCTCTGGCGAATCGCTCAGGGGTGCGAGGCTCGCCGGCCCCAAACGTTACCTCGATAGGCTCTCAATCCTGACACCGGATGTGCAAGCGCAGCCAAAAATTCATTCGCTCGCCCTTCGCCTCGCACGGGTAGCGCATGGAGAACTCGATGCTGCTTTGGCCTCTCCCGGCAGCCATGACTGGGACCTTGCGGCGGCCGACCTTTTGGTGCACGAAGCCGGCGGGGTGCTCACTGATTTTGCTGGTCAATCACTGATATATAATGGGCTGCAACGCGCACACGGCGCGCTGATCGCCGCCGGTCGTGCCCGTCACGGCGCGCTGATCGACCTCGTGCGCGACCGTGAAGCCGAGTTCGCGTAGACTATCACCACCACACGTCTTCATTTCGCGGGCGGGGAATTGACCAGGAATCGACTTATGTCTGCAGAGCTGTCCGCAACGAATAAACAATTGCTGCATCTCGTGCTCGGCGGAGAGCTCACCGAGCTTGGCGGCAGCGAGTTCAAGGATCTCGACAAGGTCGAGATTGTCGGTGTGTTCCCTAACTATGCAAGTGCCTACGTTGCTTGGAAGGCAAAGGCCCAGCAAACTGTCGATAACGCGCACATGCGCTACTTCATAGTCCACCTGCATCGTCTGCTCGATCCCGACGCCGCGGGCCGGCCGGCCCGCTGAACAACAATGCCGTCGTTCAAGCGTATCTTCGCCTCCCCCCAGTTCCAGCAGGCCATCGGCGCTGTCGGGGCCTCGTATTTGCGATTCGTGTGGCGCACGAACCGCGTCACGCTCGAGCCCGCGGACATTTACGAAACGGTAAAAATACCGGCAATCGTTGCAATGTGGCACGGCCAACACTTCATGGCGCCATTCGTCAAACGCAACGACCCGCTCCATCGCACCAAGGTGCTGATCTCGCGCCACCGCGATGGTGAAATAAACGCGCGCGCCGCTGAAAGGTTGGGAATCGGCACGATCCGTGGCTCAGGCGCACATAACGGTGAATTTTACCGTAAGGGCGGAGCGTCCGCCTTTACCGAGATGCTTAAAGCCCTCGAAGAGGGCTACAATATCGCGATGACTGCCGATATCCCAAAGGTTGCGCGCGTGGCCGGCCTTGGTGTCGTGAAGCTGGCGCAGCGTTCCGGCCGGCCGATCTATGCTATCGCAATCGCTACAAATCGCCGCGTGGAGCTAAATAGTTGGGATCGCGCGGCCATCAACTTACCATTCGGCCGACTGGGGATCGTTGCAAGTCAGGCTATCCATGTGGCAAGCGACGCCGACGACGCGGCCCTGGAAAACGCGAGGCAGCAGGTCGAAAGCTCGCTGAATTGGGCAACAGCGCGGGCCTACGAGACCGTCGATAAAACCGGGAGCGGTGAGTCTTGAACGGCAGATTGCCCGTTGGTTTGCGGATATATCGGCTGTTGTCCGCGGCGGCGGGACCATTCGCACCAATTCTGCTCGCGCGGCGCGCCAGGCGTGGCAAGGAGCATCGTCGCCGTTTATTCGAGCGCAGAGGGGAAACCCGCATCGACCGACCGGAAGGCCCTCTGGTGTGGTTGCACGGCGCCAGCGTCGGCGAACTCGCCAGTGTGTTGCCTTTGATCGATCGAATACGTGCCCGCGGTATCGGCATGATCGTGACGACTGGGACTGTCACGTCCAGTGGCCTCGCCGCACAACGCCTCCCGCGTGGTGTGATCCACCAATTCGTGCCGCTTGATGTTCCCCGCTTCGTCCGCCGATTTCTGGACCACTGGCAGCCGGACCTTGCGTTATTCGTCGAATCCGATCTGTGGCCGAACATGATGATCGAAGCATCCGCACGCGGAATACCGATGGTCCTTGTCAACGGACGCTTGTCGGAAAACTCATTGCGACGTTGGCGTCGACTGCCGAACTCGATTGCCGCGCTGCTGCAGCGCCTTGACCTTTGTCTCGCGGGCACGACGTCCGACGCCGCGCGTTTCGGTGAACTTGGTGCGTCGAATGTGGTCACAACTGGCAATCTCAAACTCGACGTGCCGGCGCCCCCGGCTGACCCCGCAGCGCTCGCGGCTTTGCAAGATGCAATTGGCGGCAGGCCCGTGGTCGCAGCCGCATCGACCCATGCTGGCGAAGAAGGCGCAATGATTGACGCGCATTCTCGCTTGCGAGTGAACTTTCCCGGTCTCCTGACATTGATCGCACCGCGCCATCCCGCGCGCGGCCCTGGCATCGCTGAAATCGCCGCTGCTGCAGGCTTGAGCTCTGCGGTTCGCTCTCGCGGGGAATTACCCAATCGGACAACCGAAATCTACGTAGCAGACACGGTCGGCGAGCTCGGCCTCATTTACAGGCTGGCCCTAGCTGTGTTCATCGGAGGCTCGCTTGTTAAACACGGTGGCCAAAACCCGATTGAAGCCGCAAAGCTGCGTACCGCTTTGCTGCATGGCCCGCATGTCTGGAATTTCGGCGAGATCTACGCCGCGCTCGACCACGCGCATGGCGCCGAATTAATAAGCGATTCCGATCGGCTCACCGCGCATCTCGGCGCATGGCTTACCGACCCTGCCGCTTGCGCCCGCGTCGCTGAAGCTGCGTGTGCGGTGGTTGAAAATCTAGGCGGCGCGCTTGATCGCACACTTACCTCGCTCGACCCCTATCTGATGCAGCTCCAATTGCGGCAGCGGGCCCAACATGCGTGAGCCGGCCTTCTGGTGGCGCCGGGCCGGTTTTGCTTCCGGCATGTTGACACCGCCGGCGCTTCTCTACGGCGCAATCGCCGCAAATCGTATGACGGGGAAAGGCAAACCGGCGGGAGTGCCCGTGCTCTGCGTGGGAAATTTTACGCTTGGCGGGGCCGGCAAAACACCGACCGCAATAATGTTTGCACAAATGCTTGCGGACGAAGGTGAGCGTCCATTTTTCCTGAGCCGCGGCTACGGCGGTGATATATCCAGTCCGAAGCGGGTGGACCCTCAT
>JBATYN010000584.1:0-2929 GCA_049674125.1 Pseudolabrys sp.
ACCTGGGCGCAAGGCAGCGAACCCAAGGATTTGCCACGCGTTGTCGATGCGTCGGCAAAGAAACAAACACGCGATGCATTTATCTACTTTATTCACGAAGCCAAAGTGCGCGCGCCCGCCGCAGCCATGGCGCTCATCGAAAGGCTGAAATGAAAGCCAAACCGAAAACGAAAGCCGTTAAAACGCGCCCGCTTTTCACAATCGGCTATGAACAGGCCAAGCCTGCGAACGTCCTGAACGAACTCAGGCGCGCCAAGGTCGAGCTCGTGATCGATACACGCGCGGTCGCAGCTTCACGTCGGCCGGGCTTTTCCAAACGCCAACTCGCGGCGTCATTGGATGACGCCGGAATCGCCTATATCCATTTACAAAAACTCGGCACACCGGCGGAGGGCCGCACAGCTGCACGAAGCGGGGATATCGATGCGCTATGGCGCATTTACGACAAACACATCAAAACCGCGGAAGCGCGAGGCGCACTCGATGAGCTTACCGCGCTGATCAAATCAGGAAAGCGCATCGCGTTGCTCTGCTATTGCCGCGATCCGAACACGTGTCATCGCAGCCGTATTGTCGCGAACGTGAAGAACCGCGTGCGGGTGGCAGTCGATGATCTCATACCACAGTTATTTTAGTTCACTCAGCCGGCTGCGGAGAACGTTGGTTGCCTTCAACACTGATGATCATTGCGACCAAAGCCAGTGTCGTGAGGAAGAGCAGCAGGGCGATAACGGCATTGACGCCGAGAACGAGCCTGAAGCCGCCGCTTTCGTGCAGCAGTGCGATCATGCCGATGGCCGCGCCGGCGCTGATGAAGAGGAGAAAATAACGAACGGCATAGACGCGACCGCGCCAGGCGTCGGCCGTGTAGCGTGCCATGATCATGTCGTTGACGGTAACCTGCCCATAGATCGCGGCGATTGCGATTGCGAGGGCGGCCAGCAGGGCAAAGCCATTCGCATAGGCAGCCCACAAATTCCCGAGGAAGCCGATGCCGGTAACGATTGCGAAAATCACATGCGGCGGAATCCATTCCACCAGCCGTCCGACCGTCAGTTGCGCCAGCGCTCCGCACACCAGCACAGCCGTCGCGATACTGCCGACAAGGACCAGCGGCAAATCGCTGGACAGGCGTTCGTCGACAATTTTGGGGAGTGCAATTGTGAGCACATTGAACGTGAGACCAGCGCTTAGAGCGATCACGATAAACAAGCCAAACAGTGCGACTGCCAATCGCGGCGTCAGCGGCACTGCGGGCGCGGATACACGCGTTTTAACATGATGGAGATCATCGGGTGTGAGCCAGAGGTAGAGAATGCCGCTGGCAACGAGAACGGCGGCGGGAGCGAAGAACGCCGCGCGCCATCCGAACCAGGTAGCAAGTGCGGCGCTGATGCCGGCAGCAAGCGAGACGCCGAGATTTCCGCACACACCGTTGAAGGCGAGCGTCCGGCCGCGCGCATTCGATGCTTCGATCAACATTGCCATTCCAACCGGATGATAAATCGACGCAAACATCCCGAGCGCAAACATCGCTGCCGCGAGCCACGCGAGACTTGGTGCGAGGCCGGCGCCGAGCAGCGAAAGGCCGCAGCCGATATAGAACGCAGCCATCATGTTGCGACGGCTCCAGCGATCCGCCAGCCAGCCGGCGGGCAGCGAGAACACGCCGAACGCGATAAAGGCGGTGCTCGAGAGCGCGATCAATTCGGAATAAGGACGCTGGTAGACGATCTCGAGGCCGATCACGACCGTCGGATAAATCAGCAGCACAAAATGATCGAGCGCGTGCGCCCAATTGAGGAAGGCAATCGATCGTCGGCGGGCCAGATCTTCGGCACCTGTGTGGCTGGGCGAAGTCATCGGAATTCCATTCGGCAAACACGAGTCGTTTGCATGCATATACCCATTAGTGGGCCTTTGTCCTGAGAGGCTAACGCGTTTCTCCTCCCATTATAGGATTGTCATCGCGTCCAGGTTGCATAGATTTCGTCATGCTATTTTGGGGATCACTCGGGGTTCGGTATCTGAATGGGTTTCAGGAGACGCGTATGCGCGGCGGTAGCTTCCGCCGCGGCCTTCTTGATTTGTCTCCTTTTCCTCTCGACCGGTCCCCTATGGGCCGGTACGGATGAGGACTCACGCGTCATGCTTTTCTCCGGCCGCGACATCTGGCGCAACGGCGCTTTCGGGACGGCCTCCTCCTGAAAATCCTGCTCTCGAGCGGCCTTTATCGCTACGATTCCGAATCCCTCGGCGCGCGCGTCCTCGGCGCTGAGGGCCTCGCACAAATTCTTCCCGGCTGGCGCATCAAACGCGGCAATGCCGAATTCAAATTCTTTATGGGTCCCGAGTATCAAAAACATCGCCTCTGGCCCGACGATCCCACCAATCGATTGCGCGGCAGTTCCTTCGGCCTGCGAACGGCAGTCGAAATTTGGTACGAGCCAACGCCAGACACGATGGTTGCCGCCGACATTTCCCTGTCTTCAATCGCGACCAGCAATTCTGCTCGCGCCGCCTATGGCTGGCGCCTATTCGACGAGATGCTGGGTGGCCTCTACGTCGGTCCGGAGATTCAATATTTCGGCTCGGATGGCTATCGCCATCTACGTTTGGGCGCTCATGTCACAAGCCTGAAGACGGATGATATTGAGTGGTCGGCCGCCGGAGGCTGGGCAGAAGATTCGCAAGGCCGCGCCAGCCCGTATCTGCGGCTCAACCTCCTGAAACGTCAATGATCCTAGTCGAGAGTCCGCCGGAATCGCGTGACGGCGATTGTCATAGCAACCAGCATGAGCACGAAAAGTGCGATTGCATCGTACCGCAAATCAGAGAGGTTGGACCCCTTCAGCATGACCGCGCGCACGATGCGGAGAAAATGTGTGAGCGGCAGCGACTCGCCAACGTACTGCGCCCAAATCGGCAT
>JBATYN010000585.1:0-4696 GCA_049674125.1 Pseudolabrys sp.
GTGTAAAGGTTCGTTACAAACCCGGCTACGACAGGCGCGGACGTCGCGTCAAGATCGCCCAAGTCGTGGCGCGTAATTCCCTGAGGCAGCCTGCGGCCTATGACTCGCTCGCGCTGGTCAGGACGAGGGTCGATGTTTCATCCCGCGTCGGAGAAATTGCCGACCGTTGCGAGAACGTGCTGCGAAGCTGCGGCGTGCAATTCGTCAACAGGGGCGGCGACCTCGTGGTGCTGCAGAGGCGCGGCTCGTGCCGCAGACACCTGTCGCGGCGTGCGATCGAGACGATCCTGATCGAGAAGGCGGAATTTGGAAAGTATAACTGCAAGGACGCGAAGGGCAGGCCAGCGTGCTTCGAGCCAAGGGGTTTACCCAGAGACGCCGTCACGCACTTGCTGGATCGGTTCGTCAAGAAGGCGGCGTTCGCCATCCAAGGATCGCAGTACGCGGTGCAGTGACGCGATGGCTGTTTTGCCTTCCTAAGGCTTTGCAGAAGCCTCTCCGCCTTCTGCCGCTTCTGCCGCTTTGTCGGCCGCTTGGTCATCGGGCTGTTCGCGTTCGTTGCGGGCTTTCGCCGCTTCGGGATCGAACATGGCTTCCGCTGCAGCGGCCGCGGCTGCGGCCTCTTCTTCCGCTTCGGTCCGCCGCACGGTGACGTCTTCGCCGCGGGCTATGCGCGCCGCCTCGTCGGCGCTGCGTGCCACAGTGACAATAACCGCGATCTCGACTTCGGGGTGAAGCGCCAACGGCACTTTGTACTGGCCAATCGTTTTGATCGGAGCGTTGAGCACAATCTGCGAACGCCCCACGGTCGCGCCTTCCGCATTGAGCAAAGCGGCGATATCGCGTGTCGACACTGAACCGAACAGCTGGCCGGATTCACTCGCCTGCCGGAGCACGATGTAGGTCTTGCCATCGAGGTTGCCCGCAAGCTTGCCGGCTTCACCCTTCATTTCGAGGTTTTTCGTCTGAAGTTCAGACTTCATTTCATCGAACCGTTTCTTGTTGTCGGCGGTCGCGCGCAGCGCTTTGCCGCGTGGCAGCAAGAAATTGCGGGCAAAGCCGTCTTTCACGCGGACGACATCACCCATTTGTCCCAACTTGCCGATGCGCTCGAGCAGGATCACTTCCATTGTCGTTACTCCTTGATCTGAAACTGGTTTGTCTGTGGTTGTAGGGATCTCATGAAAGGGCAGGTGGCCCGCGTTTGCGCGCGACGCGTGCGCGCAAGTCAATTGCTGCATCGACAAGCCCCAGCAGGCAGAGCGCCAACACCAGCCAACCGACCATCAGCACCGCGATATATATGCCGGCGAGTATAAAGGGGCGCGTGTTCATGCCCTGCGTAATCGCATGCAGAACGGCGAATCCAAGCACGCCATAGGCCATCAGGAGGCTTGCGGACACGACATTCGCGAGGATGCCTACCAGGCCATTGGTAAAACTAAGAGCGATCGCGATCGCGAGCACGCCCGTCAGCAGAGGGGGAAAATGCATGGTCGAAAGCTGCGGCCACGGCCGCGTCAGCCGGCCGGAAAGCTTCACGATGCGGCCCGCGAGCCACAGATTGAAGAGACTGGTGAGCGTAGCGAGGACGACCGCTGTAGCCGGGACCACCGCCACGAGGAAATTGATGAATCGTTCAGGATCGGTGCCGCCCGGCAACTCGATCGGTCCACCGGCCGGTGTGTCCGTTTGCATTCTCAACATTCGTGTCAGCCCGTCATGCAAACCGGTGCGAAAACTTTCCGCGTCGAGGCCGAAATTTGGAATAGCGACAATGACGACCAGCGCGGCGAGGATTGCTGCCCACATGACCAGACGCCCGGCTGGATACCATTCGAGCGCCGTATCGCCTTGACCACTGCTTGTGGTTGCTGCGGCGGGGCGCGCGAGCATTGCGAGGTAGCTGAGCCACCACGCGGGAACACCGGTGCCAGCCAGGAAAGCAAACAGGAATACAGTGCCGAAAACGAACCCAAGTGTAATTGCACCGGTGACGGCCGCTACCAGCGCCGCCCAGGGACTCCAGCCGAGCCCCGCGATCATGATTGGCAGCGGAGCTAGATAAAAAAGCGGAATTGACAGCAACGCGCCCGACGTTACTGCAGCGAACAGCAACGCCGCCGCAGCGCCGGCACAAATACCAATGAGTCCAATCTGTATCATCACGAGCTGTCCCGCTCCTCATCGAGCGGTTAGAGACGGACCCTGTGTCCGACCCAACCATCGGCTTCCGGTTGTCACCGGAAGCGTCGTTATCGTCTTACTGTATCACGTAGGGCAGCAAGCCGAGAAAGCGTGCGCGTTTGATCGCTTGAGCCAACTCGCGTTGCTTCTTCGCAGACACGGCGGTGATACGACTCGGCACGATCTTGCCGCGTTCCGAAACATAGCGCTGTAAGAGCTTGACGTCCTTGTAGTCGATCTTTGGCGCGTTGGCGCCGGAGAACGGGCAAGTTTTGCGACGGCGAAAGAAGGGACGGCGCGCGCCGCCTTGCTGTGAAAATGCCATGGTCTATTCCTCCACCGCGACGGCTTCGACGCCTTCGACGTCGTCGCCTTCATCACGCCGCGGGCGACGATCGCCGCGTCCGCCACGATCACCGCGGTCATCGCGGTCGCGGTCAGACTTGCGCATCATTGCTGAGGGGCCTTCTTCGTGCGCCTCGACGCGGATGGTCAGGTACCGCAGCACATCTTCGTTCAGACGTTCCTGGCGCTCGATTTCATTGAGAGCCGCAGGCGGCGCGTCAACATTGAGCAGCGTCATGTGCGCCTTGCGGTTTTTGCGAATGCGATAGGTGAGGGACTTTAAGCCCCAATATTCATTCTTCGTGACCTTGCCGCCCAGTTGTCCGATGACGCCGGTCAACTGAGTGGTCAATTCTTCGACCTGCTGCGCGCTCAGGTCCTGGCGCGCGAGGTAAACGTGTTCGTATAGCGGCATGAATTGCCTTTCCCTTGTTTAGTCCCTGTCCTCGATCCCGGCGCCTAGCCCCTCGAGCCCTTCGGGAAAGGCTCGAATGCTCTGAAGGCGGAAGCACAGGACGCCGGGCCAACTGGCCCTACCGGCTATAATTTGCAGTTCAGCCGGCCGTCCGTTCAGCTCCCAACCAGGGTCGATGGAACGCGCGGTTTATATGGTGTTTTCGCAAAAACGCAAGGCAAAACGGCCTGGTCCGGAATACTGCTGCCGTAGCGGTATTTGCGGGCGGTTTATCAGGCCGCGTGGAGGCCTAAGGCAACACTTTGCAGCCGCTCGGCGAGTTTAACCGCGAGGTCGACGCCCTCACGCATCTGTCGCGCTGCATCGGGATTCTGATCGCTGTCCCGGCGCATCTTTTTGAGCGCCTCGAGCAGCCGATCGAGGTTTTGCGCTAGCAGTTGCTGACGAAAGGCCGGATCGTGGCGCGCCCGTGCGAGCTCGTCGTCGGTGATCAGGTCGCTCATCGCTGCGCTCTTGGCTTGGCTCTTGGTTTGGCGCTTGGAAGATTAACGATAATCTTAGCCGACAGAGTGTTGTCGTGAGGTTACCGGTCGCGGTCTAACTTGACAGAACCGGTAGCGAGGTGTCTTTCGGCCCGATTTTGTCGGTGGTGCAATAAACAGGCAAGACATGGCAGTTGCGTTCGTTTTTCCGGGACAGGGCAGCCAGACTGTCGGGATGGGCAAGACATTGGCAGCGAATTTCCCTGCCGCACTGCAAGTCTTCGAAGATGTGGACGCCGCCCTCAACAGCAAGCTCAGCACTATCATTTTCGAGGGCCCCGCCGATACGCTCACCCTGACCGAAAACGCCCAGCCGGCGCTGATGGCAGTTTCGCTTGCGACGCTGCGTGTGTTGGAGGCAGAAGCAGGGCTCGATCTGGCGCGGGAAGCGCAATTTGTCGCCGGGCACTCGCTTGGCGAATATTCTGCATTGGCGGCTGCGGGAGCTTTTACTGTCGCGGACGCGGCGCGGCTGCTGCGAACACGCGGCCAGGCAATGCAAAAGGCGGTGCCGGTGGGCGCAGGTGCAATGGCGGCGCTCATCGGACTCGAATTCGATGCAGCGTCAGCGATCGCGGCGGATGCCGCGCAGGGCGAGGTATGCCAGGCGGCTAACGACAACGGTGCGGGTCAGGTCGTGGTGTCCGGCAACAAGACTGCGGTCGAGCGTGCTGTGGAAATTGCCAAGACGAAAGGTGCGAAGCGCGCGATGCTTCTGCCCGTATCCGCCCCCTTCCATTGTGCGCTGATGCAGCCAGCCGCGGATGTCATGGCTGAAGCGCTGGCGAAAGTTGCCGTAAAGCCGCCGGCTGTACCTGTGGTCGCCAATGTGTTGGCCAAGCCAATCCGCGAACCCGCGGAGATCGTGCGAGCACTCATCGCGCAAGTTACCGACACCGTACGCTGGCGCGAGTCCGTGCTATTCATGTCTGGCGCCGGGGTCACCAATTTCTACGAGATCGGTGCAGGCAAGGTCCTGAGCGGATTGATCAAACGGCTCGCGGATGGCGCGACGAGCACCGCGATCGGTAGCCCGGAAGACGTCGCCGCCTACAAGGCGGCACGCGCATGATCCCGAAAAGTGGGGACCGGTTTTCGGACAAGATCATGCGCAAACGAATTAGGAGCCGATGATGTTCGACTTGAACGGCAAAACGGCGCTGGTCACGGGCGCGAGCGGATCCATCGGCGGCGCCATCGCGCGCGC
>JBATYN010000586.1:0-2717 GCA_049674125.1 Pseudolabrys sp.
CTTATGCGTGAGCACACGTTCCAGCTTCTATTTGCCGGACTTGCTGCGGCGCTTTGCATCGTCGAGCGCACCTACCTCCGGACGACCGAACCCACAAATCTGGCGCCAGCTCTGGCGCAAGCCCCCAAGTGGTTTTCGATCTGGCGGTAACGCTCTCCGCGCCTAGCGCGGTATTCATTTAGGGCGCGCTTCATGGAGTCCGCGATCCGGCGGCTCCAGCTTTCCGCTGCGCCGATCCTTCACCGCCTGCACCAATGCGTGTGCCGCATTGCGCACGTCTTCCTGGAAATCAATGTCTTTGTCGAGATCGTCGTGGCTAGTCGCGTAGGGCGTCAGATATCCGACGTAGCGGTCAATCAAAGCTAAATGGCCTGACGGAATCATTCCGATATCGATCATCCAGTCGGTGAGAATGCGCCGAAGGTTCTCCGTCCCCGCCGCGTCACCATGGACGATGACCGAGAACACACGACCAGCAAGATGACGCGGATAGGGCCATCCTTTGAGTTCAAGCTCCTTGGCCTTGGCTGCATCTTTGCCGTGGGTCGTAGTCGGGTCCGGGTTGCCTCCGTCGGCGCAGACCAGACGATCGATCATCAATTTGAGCGAAGAGGGCGCCTGATACCAATTCACCGGACAAACGATCATGACGCCATGAGCTGCAACCCATTTCGGATAGATCTCGGCCATCCAGTCCCCAGCCTGTCCGAGAGCATGGTTGGGATAGCAGCTGCATGGCCAGTGACAGAGGGGTTGCGCCGTCGAGACGCAAGCTTTGCACGGGTAAATGACGCGGCCGTATTCCGACGTCAGGCGCGACAGGTCGAGGACCTCGGTTTCAAAGCCGCGCGTCTTTTCGACCACCTGCTTGGCCATCGTGACCAGTCTATAGGTCTTCGACATTTCGCCGGGGCAAGTCTGGTCGCTGCGCGATGAACCGTTGACGATCAAAATGCGTGAGGGCGACTTGCTGTTCTCTTGCTGCCGCTGGGCGGTTTGAATATCGGCGCGCGTGGCGAGCCATTCGACAGAGATGTCGTAGTCCGGATCGGCAAAGTCAGGCCCGGCTTTTATTACGCGTGGGGCCTTATGGTATTCGTTGTAAGTAACCCATGCGATCTCAGCGATCTTGTCGATCTCGCCTTTAAGCGGCTCAAAATCCGGATCATAAAATCTTGTAAGAAATCGCCGTTTAAACTCGGATTTGTCGAGCTGAACGCTCGGCATGCCGGTGCGCACTTTGATTTCGGCCATGGATGATCCCCCGTCGCGTGGGCCACGGCTTACATTGAAGCCTTTTCAACTGGAAATGACGAGGGTGTCACCGGCGCGTGATCGCTACTTCGCTTTTGTCACTTCAGCAATGACTTCGGCGGCTTCCTTGAAGGCGTGGTTGGCCGCGGGCACGCCACAATAGATCGCCTGTTGTAAAATAATTTCCTTGATGTCGTTCTCCGTGAAGCCGCCCTCCGCGAGCGCTGCTCGCACATGCATACGGAACTCGTCCCATTTATCGAGCGCCAGCATCGTGCCGATCACCAAAATGCGACGCGTGCGCTCGTCATAATGAGGCCGCGTCCAGACCTCACCCCAGGCGGCGCGCGTGATAAAATCCTGGAATTCTTCGTTGAACGCGGTCTTTTTTGCGTTGGCGCGATCGACCCACGCATTTCCTAACACCTTGCGGCGTTTTGCCATTCCGCGTTCGTAGCGTTCCTTGTCGTCCATCGCACGCCTCAACTCATTGGAGGAAATTAAGTACGGTCTCGGTATAGGCTTTCGGCTGCTCCATGTTCGCGATATGTGCGGCATCAAGTGCGGCAACCTTGGCCCCCTTGATCTGTTTTGCGATGGCCTCGCCGGCCGCCGGCGGAGTTGCCGGGTCTTGATTGCCCACGATCACCAAAGTCGGCGCGCTGATGCGTGGATTGGAAGAAGTGAAGTCCATGTCGCGGATTGCTTCGCAACTGGCGATATAGCCGAGCGGACTGGTGGCGAGAAAAATCTCCTTCATGCGCGCGATTGTCTGAGGCGCGCGATCGCGAAAGCCCTTGGTGAACCAGCGCTCCATATTGGTATCGACCAAGGCGCCGAGCCCCTTTTCCTGCACGAACTTGATGCGGTCACTCCATGGGGCCTTGTCGGCGTAGTGGAAATTGGTGTTGGAGAGCACGAGCTTCTCGACACGGTCGGGCGCGTTCGCCCCTAGCCATTGCCCGACCATGCCTCCCATCGACAGGCCGCACCAGTTGAACTTCTTGATCTTGAGTGCGTCCGCTACCGCGATGACGTCGCGTCCGAACCGGTCCATGGAATAGGGCCCCTTCGGGACGCCGGACTTGCCATGGCCGCGGCGGTCGTAGCGCAGGACGCGGAAGTGCTTCGTCCATTCGGGGACCTGGTCGTCCCACATGTGCAGGTTGGTGCCGAGCGAATTCGACAGCATCAATACGGGCGCGCCTTCGCGGCCCTCAACCTGGACGTGGATCGGGCAGCCGTCGTCGGCATTGATCATCGGCATGAGAGTCCTCCCCTAAGACAAATTCTGGTTATTGGCGGTGGCGTTGCGGACACCCTTAATGCGCCGGACGCCGGCTGCAAAGCTCTTTTCAGAGGGGCCGGGAGGGCTTAAGCCGGGTCGCAGGGCTAATTGGCCGATTGTGTATGGAGACGCTTGGATGGCGATGACGATGACGGGGTAGGTTCAGCTTCCCGCC
>JBATYN010000587.1:0-29670 GCA_049674125.1 Pseudolabrys sp.
CGCTTCGGTGGCGTAAAGCTTGGCCATCGCGGCTTCGCGCGTGACGCGCGCTGCGCCCATATCTTTGGTCCACGCGGCGCGATAGACGAGGAGCGCCGCAGCGTCGATCTCGAGCGCCATATCGGCAATGTGGCCCTGCACCATCTGCAATTCCGACATAGGCGCACCAAACAACTTGCGGCTCGCGGCGCGTTTTAGCGTTTCGGCGAGCGCACGGCGCGCGAAGCCAAGTGCGGCAGCGCCGACTGAGGTACGGAATACGTCGAGCGTCGCCATCGCGATCTTAAAGCCGTCGCCTGCCGCCCCTATGATGTCACCAGCACCAACCCGGCAGTTCTTCAACGCAACGCGCGCAAGCGGATGGGGGGCGATAGTTTCGATACGCTCAGCAATCGAGAGGCCAGGGTTGTCGCCGCGCACGATGAACGCCGATAGGCCTTTCGCGCCCGGGGCCTCGCCGGTGCGGCCGAACACGACGTAAAGATCGGCAATGCCGCCGTTCGATATCCAGGTTTTCTCGCCATCGAGGATATAACCTTCGTGGTCTCGCCGCGCCGCGGTTGAAATATTGGCGACGTCGGAACCGGATGCTGGCTCTGATAGCGCAAATGCCGCGATCGCGGCACCGCGGCGGGTCTTTGGGAGCCATTCGCCCTTTTGAGCCGCGGTACCAAACAGCGAAATCGGTCCGGCCCCGAGCCCCTGCATTGCGAAGGCGAAATCGGCGAGGCCGGAATGGCGCGCCAGCGTCTCGCGGATCAAAGCCAGTGTGCGAACATCGACTTTCTCTGACGGATCGTCGCCCGGCGCGCTGTGTTCAAGCCAGCCATCGCGGCCGAGCTTATGCACCAGTTCGCGGCAAGCGGCATCAACGTCGCGGTGATCGACATGTGCGCATTGCTGCTCGGCCCAGGAGTCCAGCCGCTCGGCAAGCGCGCGATGGCGGTCCTCGAAAAACGGCCAATGCAGGAAACTGCGGTCAAGCATCGTTCAATTCCCGGCGAATTGCGGCTTCTGCTTAGCCACAAAAGCTTCATAGGCACGGCGAAAGTCTTGCGTCTGCATGCAGACCGCCTGCGCGAGCGCCTCCGCGTCGACGGCAGCATCGAGCGGCATAGCGAATTCGTGGTGGAGCATGGCCTTCGTCATTCCGTGCGCGAAAGTTGGTCCGGTGGCGAGTTGCTGCGCTAACGTCATCGCATCCGCCTCAAGCTTCTCCGCGCCGACAATGCGATTGAAAAAGCCCCACCGCTCGCCCTCCTCCGCTGTCATGACGCGGCCCGTATAGAGCAGCTCCGACGCGCGGCCGTGACCGATGACGCGCGGCAGCAAAGCGCAGGCGCCCATGTCGCAGCCGGCAAGGCCGACACGTGTGAACAAGAACGCAGTTTTGGCTTGCGGCGTACCCAAGCGGATATCGCAGAACAGCGCGATCATGGCGCCCGCCCCAACGCAGACACCGTCGATTGCCGCGATGATCGGTTGCGGGCAGGCGCGCATTTCCTTCACGAGCTCGCCGGTCATACGTGTGAAATCCAGCAGCCCTTTCATATCGCGCTTTAACAGCGGTCCGATAATGTCGTGGACATCGCCGCCCGAGCAGAAATTGCCTCCGTTCGAGCCGAATATAATGGTCTTGATGTCAGCAGCCCGCGAAAGATCACGGAAGGTCTGGCCAAGCTCCGCATAACTATCAAAGGTAATTGGGTTTTTCCGCTCGGTGCCCTTGAGCGTGATCACGCCGACACCGTTCTGCGCGCGCCAGTTAAAATGCTTCGGCTTGAAGGCGCTCATATTCATGCGCGCGATCCTCCGTTGCGTATGCGGCTGGACAATCCGTCGAGATGCCGGATCAGCGTGTCCGCGCCCGCCGCATCGAATTCCGACAGCAACCCGTCGACCCAGGCCTGGTGCGCCTTGGCCATTACGGTGAATTCTTTTAGGCCGCGCGGTGTTAACCGCACGATGATCGCACGGCGGTCATCAGCCGGGGCCTGACGCGCGACAAGCTTGTCCGATACCAATCGATCAATGATACCGGTAACATTGCCATTCGATACCATCAGGAAGCGCGACAGCTCGGTCATTGTCATGCCGTCGGGCTTCCTCTCGAGTGCCGCCATGACATCGAACTGCGGCAGCGTGACCTTGAACTCAACGCGCAACCGATCGCGCACCTCTGCCTCGATCGCGCGGGCGACACGCAAAATGCGAACCCACAGTCGCAGCCGTTGTTTGCTCAGCGACGGCGTCGTTTGACGCGGCTCTGTCTTGACGGAAATTGTCATACCGTGCTCCCGACAATGACAATGGCTTCTCCATTGATCGAGGCGGCCGCCGGCGAACATAGCCACAGCACTTTGGCGGCGACATCATCCGGTGAAATCAGCCGGCCATCAGCATTGTCTTTGGCGAGCGTCGTTCGCGCCTCAGCCACAGTGCAGCCGGTCTTGGCCGCACTGGCGACCGCTGAAGCGTCTAGAAGCGGTGTATCTGTAAACCCAGGGCACACCGCATTGACGGTCACACCGGCCGACTGAAGCTCGGCGGCCAAAGCGCGCGCGAGACCCACGACACCGTGCTTGGCGGCACAGTAGGCCGCCACATAGGGATAGCCCTTCAGCCCCGCCGTTGAGGCAGTGAATACTATTCGGCGCGTCCCCACTCCCTTGCGCATCACGTCACTCAGCGCCGCCTGCACCGTCTGAAACGCGCCAGTCAGATTGACGGCGATCATGCGTTGCCAATGCTCGGCCGAGATTTTTGCGGCCGGCGCGCTCTCGGCTGCGCCAGCATTGGCGACGACAATATCGATCGGGCCATGCGCTGCACGCGCGGCCTCCACCATCGCCGCGCAATCTGCAGCAATCGTGACATCAGCCGTGATCGCCGTGGCCTTCGACAAAGTCTTTGCGACCGTGTCGAGCGGCACCTTGCGACGCCCGACAAGAGAAACGGCCGCGCCTTCCTTCGCCAGTGCCCGCGCGATCGCAGCACCGATGCCACTACCGCCGCCGGTGACCAATGCGTGTAAGCCGTCAAGTGCGCCCATCACACCTTCCCCGTCATCACGTCAGGTCGCGATTTCAATCGATGCAGTTGATCGCGGCCGGCCCAATAAGGCTTCGGCCAGGTCGTCCCCTCGTAACCGAGATCAGCTGCGGCATGCAGGGTCCAGTACGGATTGGCGAGATGAGGCCGCGCCAGGCACACTAGATCGGCGCGACCGGCCATCAAAATCGAATTGACATGGTCGGCATCGTAAATGTTGCCGACTGCGAGCGTCGCAATACCGGCCTCGTTGCGGATACGGTCGGAGAACGGCGTCTGGAACATCCGGCCATAGACTGGCTTCGCCTGTTTCGTCGTCTGCCCGGCGGAAACGTCGATCATATCAACGCCGGCATCGGTCAGAATTCGCGCAACTTCGACCGCATCTTGCGGCGAAATACCGTCCGGTATCCAATCGTTGGCCGAGATGCGCACCGAAACCGGCTTGTCGTCCGGCCATACCGCGCGTACCGCGCGGAACACCTCGAGCGGAAACCGCATGCGATTCTCGAGGCTCCCGCCATAGTCGTCCGTGCGCTTATTGGTGAGCGGCGTAATAAAAGCCGACATCAGGTAGCCGTGCGCATAATGAAGCTCGAGCCAGTCGAAGCCGATATGCTGCGCCATCTGTGCCGAGCGCACGAACTGATCGCGAACAGAATCCATATCGGAGCGCGTCATCTCGCGCGGCGTTTGGTTGTCCGCGGTCCACGGCACCGCCGACGGCGCCATTACCGCCCAATTACCGGACGTCAGCGGCGCATCCATCGTTTCCCAACCGAGTTGGGTCGAGCCTTTGGGCCCGGAATGGCCAAGCTGAATTGCTATCTTGGCGTCGGTCTCGGCGTGGACGAAATCGACGATCCGTTTCCACGCAACTTCGTGCTCGGGGCGATAAAGTCCCGTACAGCCGGGTGTGATACGGCCTTCCGGGGACACGCAAGTCATCTCGGTAAAGACCAGCCCCGCCCCTCCTTTGGCGCGCTCGGCATAGTGGACCAAATGCCAATCGGCGGGTGTGCCGTCGACCGCGCGGTACTGCGCCATCGGCGACACCACGACGCGGTTCTTCAACTCGACACCGCGCACGCGGAAAGGCACGAACATCGGCGCCCGTGCCGCTTGCGCCTCGCGGCCGGTCGCTTGGCGCTCGAACCAGCGCTCCGCATCAGCGAGCCAAATTTCGTCGCGCTCACGCAAGTTCTCATGGCTGATGCGCTGCGAGCGCGTGAGCAGCGAATAGTTGAACTGAACGGGATCAAGCTTGAGGTAACGCTCAATGTCCTCGAACCACTCCGTCGAATTGCGCGCCGCACTTTGCAGCCGCAAAACCTCGAGCCGCCGCTCGTTTTCATAACGACGAAAGGCACTCTCCATGGTCGGTTCGCTGTGCAGATAGTCCGCCAGGGTGATGGCACTTTCGAGCGCGAGTTTCGAGCCGGAGCCAACCGAGAAATGCGCAGTGGCGGCGGCATCGCCAAGCAAAACGATGTTCTGATAACTCCACCGCTCGCAAAGAACGCGGTTAAAATTAAGCCAGGCCGAGCCGCGCAGATGGCGCGCATTCGACATCAATCTGTGATTGCCGAGATTGCGGGAGAAAATTTTCTCGCAGGCCGCAATCGTCTCCTCGGTGCTCATCCGGTCAAATCCGGCGCGGCGCCAGGTCCGCTCCGAGCATTCGACGATAAAGGTCGCTGTATTGGTGTCGAACTGGTAGGCGTGCGCCCAAATCCAGCCGTGCTCAGTCTGCTCGAATATAAATGTAAAGGCGTTGTTGAATTTCTGATGCGTACCAAGCCAGATGTATTTGCAGGCGCGCACTTCGATGTCGGGCCTAAACACGTCGGCGTGAGCCGCGCGCACCCGCGAATTCGCACCGTCAGCGCCAACGATCAAATCGTAGTCAGCATAAGCAGAGACATCTTTTGCCTCGGTCTCAAATTCGAGCTTGACCCCGAGCGCAAGCGCACGCTCCTGAAGAATGTTCAACAGCCGCTGGCGGCCAATGCCCGAAAAACCGTGACCACCCGAGCGCACGGCCTCACCGCGGTAGTGTACCTCGATATCGTTCCAATAAACGAAAGATTCGCGAACGCGCGCCGCGCTTTCCGGATCGTTGGTCTGAAGATTTGCGAGCGTTTCGTCGGACAGCACCACGCCCCAGCCGAAAGTATCGTTTGGCCGGTTGCGTTCAACGACCACAACCTCGTGCATCGGATCTCGCCGCTTGAGCGAGATTGCGAAGTAGAGCCCGCCAGGACCACCGCCGAGACAAACCGCGCGCATGACCTGATCCGATCTTTATGCGGCAACGTCAGCCGGTATTATTATAACCCTATAATTTTTAAGCTTAAAGCATTACTCCTTAAAAATGCAAGCCCCTTCCGGGGCTTGAAGGGACCGTAGCGACGCCCGGTTACTGGGTCTTGCAATCCTTGGCGTAGCCGTCGGCGTAGTTCGAAAATATCTTCTCGACGATTTGCGTCTCGTATTTGCCGTCAGCGCGTTTGGCGACCTTGGTGAGGTAGAAATCCTCAATCGGATAGCCATTGACGTTGAACTTGAACGGCCCGCGCACAGAGGTAAAGGCGGCCTTCTTGAGTGCGGCGCGCACTGCGTTCTGGTCAGCGAGGTTGCCCTTCACCGCGGCCACCGCGCTGTTGATCAGCATCGCCGCATCATAAGCCTGCATGGCGTAGGATGCGGGTACCGCTTTGTAGGCCGCCTCGTATTCGGAGACGAATTTTTTATTCGCCGGATTATCCATGTTCGGCGCCCACGTCAGCACGCCATAGACGCCAATCGCATTGTCTTTCAAGACCGGCAGCGTCGCCTCGTCGGCTGTGAATGCAGAGATTACCGGGATCTTGTCCTTGAGCCCGGCTTGGATGAACGAGTTGAGGAGATTGATACCGAGCCCGCCCGGCATAAACGTGAAAAGTGCGTCGGACTTCGATGCCGAGATTTTCGAGACCTCCGGACCGAAGTCGGTGGTGTTGAGCGGCACCAACGACTCCTCGACGATCTCGCCTTTGAACGTGCGCTTGAATCCGTTAATCGCATCCTTGCCAGCCGGATAGTTTGGCACCAAGGCGTAGACGCGCTTGTAGCCGAGTTTGTTGGCGGCCTCGCCGATCGCTTCGTATATCTGGTCGTTCTGATACGACGTCACGAAAAACCCGGGGCTGCAAGCCGCGCCGGCAAACGACGACGCGCCGGCATTGGTGCTGATCAGGATCTTGCCTGCGTCGGTCACCGGCTTATGGATCGCGACCAAAACGTTGGAAAAGATCGGGCCAACCACAAAATCAACGTTGTCGCGCTCGATCATGCCGCGCACCTTCTGGATCGCGACATCGGGTTTGAGTTCATCGTCGACGACGACGAGCTCGACATCTTTTCCACCCATCTTACCGCCGAGATCCTTCAGAGCGAGCTCGAAGCCGTTCTTTGACTGCTGACCGAGCGTGGATGGCGGACCCGACAGCGTATAGATGAGACCGATGCGGATCTTGTCTTGCGCCGCCGCCGCGTGAACGACGAATACAAGTGCTGCGGCAGCCGCTAATCTGCATACGATAGCCCGCATGATCGAACTCCTCCCAAAATTCCAGCATTTGCCCCGCCTATTGGTCCAATAAAGCGCATGAGAGTCAATCACCGCCGCAGTGCGGCCCGATTGCCTCGGCGGCCCACAAGCCGCATTATGTCGGCAGTTGTTAGCGTCTGGTGTGGCTATGAAGGCGATTATCATTGGCGGTGGCATCGGCGGGCTCACCACGGCCCTCATGCTGCAGGCGCGTGGCATCGACTGCGAGATTTTCGAGCAAGCCGACGCGGTGCGCGAGCTCGGTGTCGGCATCAACACGCTGCCACATGCCATCAAAGAGCTTGCGCAGCTCGGGCTGCTCTCGAAACTCGACCAAGTCGGAATTCGGACCCACGAACTCTTCTATATGAACCGCATCGGCCAGGAGATCTGGCGCGAGCCCCGCGGTACCGATGCCGGCTTCGAATATCCGCAATTCTCGATCCACCGTGGACGTTTGCAAGCGGTCATCTATCAGACAGTGCGCGAGCGGCTTGGCGAATCCCGCATCCACACCGGGCATCGGCTGGGCTCGTTCACGCAGGACGAAGGCAGTGTCACTTGTTATTTCTTCGGGCGCGATGGCTCGCATCGCACAACCGCCCGCGGCGACATTCTGGTCGGCGCCGACGGCATCCATTCGATCGTGCGTGAGACGCTTTATCCGAAGGAAGGCCCGGCGCGCTGGAATGGCTCGATGCTTTGGCGAGGCGCGATCGACTGGCCGAAATTTCTGACCGGGCGTTCGATGGTGATCGCTGGCGGCATGGCCGGCAAGCTGGTCGTTTATCCGATCGGCGAAGGCAATCGCGAGGACAAGCCGCTCACCAACTGGGCCGTTTTGGTAAAGTTTGCGGAAGGCGGTGTACCGCCACGCAAAGAAGACTGGTCGCGCACGGGCAAGTTCGAAGACCTGATGCCTCATGTGCAGCGATTTAATATTCCGTTCGTCGACGCCAAGGCGCTCATAGATTCGACCCCGGAATTCTGGGAATATCCGATGTGCGACCGCGATCCGCTGCCGCACTGGTCGCACGGCCGCGTCACGCTGCTCGGCGACGCCGCACATCCAATGTATCCGTTCGGCTCGAACGGCGCATCGCAGGCGATTCTCGACGCGCGTTGCCTCGCAGATCGACTAGGCGAGGCCGACCATGTCAGACAGGCGCTGTGGGCCTATGAGTGCGAGCGGTTACCGATGACGGCGCAGATCGTGCAGTCGAACCGTTCTGGTGGGCCGGAGGCTGTGATCGATGCGGTCGAACAGCGGGCGCCCGACGGCTTCGACAACATAGACAACGTCCTGTCTTATGAGGAGCGCAAGGCGATCGTACGCGGCTACGCCGCAAAGGCCGGGTTCGCCAAGGAACAGGTCAACAAAGCGGGCAAAGTTGCCTAGGCGCCTGGAGGCGGCGGCAGGAAGTTGATTTCGTACTTCGCAGATAGCGCAACGACGTCGGGTGGGTTCTGCTCTTTCATCGCGTGGATCGCCCAAAACAAGTCATAGAGCTTGCGCGTCGGTGTTACCCAGAAAAGACATTTGAGAACCTGGTCGGACTTATTAAACAGCCCGTGCGGGATGCCCATAGGCAACTTGATCAGGTCGCCAGCGGTCGCAGCGAATTCCTTGCCATCGATCAATGCATCCATGCGCCCTTCCAACATGTAGACGAATTCGTCTTGCGTCGGATGGATATGCGGCGGCACAAAAGTGGTCGGCGGCAGTACCGCGTGCCACGCGAACGAGGCTTCGGTGAGCTGCTTGGGGACGTAGGTCTGTCCCAAAATATTCCAAACAATTCCGTCGAGACCCGAATTGGCCTTGGTGACGCCCGGTGCCATCGCTTGCATTGTTTGTCGCTCCCTCTGACGCTTTCCGCGTAAACTAGAGTATTGTTCGGTGGATGCAAATTTGTCGATTTCGCAAGTGGTAGGAAATGGCTATCATTTTAAGTCGGCTCAGCGCTCCATCTGGGGAGCCCTGATTGAAAGTGCATGCCGGGAGCGGCAATGACCAAAACGCATCGCCCGTGGTACGCGGTCCTCTACATACAGGTCCTGATTGCAATTGCTGCTGGCGTATTGATCGGCGAATTCTTTCCCGATCTCGGCAAAGCCCTTAAGCCGCTTGGCGACGGCTTCATCTCTCTTATCAAGATGATGATTGCGCCGGTTATTTTCTGCACTGTGGTGCATGGCATCGGGTCGATGCGTGATCTCAAAAAAGTCGGGCGCGTTGGTGTCAAAACATTATTTTATTTCGAGGCGGTCTCAACGCTTGCGCTGGCCCTTGGGCTGATCGTTGGAGAGTTGTTACAACCCGGCAAGGGCTTCAACATTGACGCGAATAGCCTCGATCCGAAAGCAGTGGCGAGCTATGTCACCCAGGCCAAGCAAGAAGGCATCGTTGCCCACTTGCTCGCAATCATTCCGGACACGTTCATGGGCGCCTTCGCGAAAGGCGACCTGTTGCAGGTTCTGCTGATATCGATCCTCTCGGGCTTCGCGATCTCGCGCCTGGGCCAACTGGGCGAGACAATCAACGATGCCATCGACGCTATGGCGAAGGTCTTCTTCGGCGTAATCCGTATTATCGTTCGGGCGGCGCCGATAGGTGCGTTCGGGGCGATGGCATTCACCGTTGGCGCCTATGGTCTGGCGTCTTTACTGAATCTGCTCGCGTTGGTCGCAACGTTCTACCTTACGAGCCTGCTCTTTGTTCTCGTCGTTCTTGGTAGTATCGCCCGCCTTGCCGGCTTCTCCATCCTGCGTTTCATCGCGTACATCAAGGACGAGCTGCTGATCGTGCTTGGTACGTCGTCGTCCGAGACGGTCCTGCCCCACATGATCCAGAAGATGGAGCACCTGGGCGCCTCGAAGTCGGTGGTCGGGTTGGTGGTCCCTACCGGCTACACCTTCAATCTCGACGGCACCAACATTTATATGACGCTTGCGATCCTGTTTTTGGCTCAAGCCACGAATACGCCGCTGACGTTTGGGCAGCTTCTTGGCATTCTGGCCATCGCCATGATCACATCGAAAGGCGCCTCGGGTGTAACCGGTGCTGGATTCGTGACGCTCGCAGCGACGCTGGCAATCGTGCCTGACATCCCCATTCAGTCGCTGGCCATTTTACTTGGCGTCGATAAGTTCATGAGTGAATGTCGGGCGCTGACCAATTTGATCGGAAATGGCGTTGCGACCGTGGTCATCAGTCGATGGGAGGGCGAACTCGACGCGGACAAACTGCACGAATCCATGGCCCACCCGCTTACAGTTGGCGAGGAGCTTGAAGGGCAACCGGCTTGAAGGAGCCTGCGCGCCCCGCTCTGCCCATTTTCCCTATGAATAGGGAGCTTTTTCCTTTCCCTCTTCGACCGCACTGCAATAATCCAAAAAAAACTCAGCGCTGTCGTTCTTTCCGTGCTCCTATTGCCCTCAATTTATACGAGGGGACGCATATGAGGGTTGCCGGTATCATGCTCCTCCTGCTGGGTCTTGCAGGATGTACATCCTCAGGTAGCTGGTTTCAGCGGGACGACGAACCGAAGCCGGCGCCAATGGCCGATACGGCCGTGCCCCAGCAAAGCGCTCCTCAGCAGGCCCCGCTTCGCGGCGGTCCGAATAATTTGTCTCCGGCGGCGACGGCCGCTGCACCCGCCGAGGCGACCACCGGCGGCGGCGGCGGCGAGCTCTTGGATTGCGTGACTGAAAGTTGCAAAATCAATTGCTCAGCCAAAGTAAAAAAACAATTCCAGCCAAAATGGTGCGCGCGCTTTAAAGAGCCCGAATAAAGTTAGAGCTTCTGGCGCCGGTCATACCGGTGCAACGTCGGATTGAAGGGGCACAACAATGTACATTCGATCGAGACTTATTGTTATTTCAGGCATTACCGTTCTCATGGCCGCCTCCGTGGCTTTCTCAAAGGACGGTGCTCTTCCTAAAATTGACCTGCAGAAACAATGTCAGACGACTCAGACCGCAACCGATGCCTTGACCGGCACCAAAAACCCAAACGCCTTTGATTTGTGCATGAAAAGCGAGCAAAGCGCGCGTGATACGCTTATCGAGCGCTGGGCAACGATTCCGGCATTAGACAAAGCAAATTGCATTCATGCAACGGATTGGGCACCAAGCTATTTTGAGTGGCTCGGTTGCATCGACACAAAAATCTATGTGCGCACGATGCGGAAGGACCACCCCGAACCTACGCCGGCCTCGGGACTGTGTCCGACGGTCAAATGGCTATCCGATGGCTCTATCGCCAGTGTCGCCCCATGCGATGTGCGGCGGTAGAAATTTCGGCTGACGCATGTACCGGCCGCCTGAGGCGAACTAGCTGCGACTTCGGGGGGCAAATTGAAATTGCAGCCAAGGGGATCGGACGCCCGGCGACCGGCTACCATTACTTATGTATTGGTGCTCGAAATTGCCAAGCTGTGCGCCGCTCGATTGTGGGGCAGCCCCACAAGCATTGACCAATCAAAAGGATAGCGCGATATCCAGTTGGACAAGGGAGTTCGCACATGTCCGATTGTTTGCACTGTGACATTCACGAATTGTTGGAGAGCCAATTACAAAACCGGGAAGCTAATCTTGCGGAAATTGCCGGGAAAGTAACGGAAGTCCTTGCCGACCTGATTTTGATGGCGCCGCCTGAAGAACAATCCACTCTCATGGCCGACCTTCTTGCAAACCTTGGCGGTTTTTTGCTTGAAAAGAAGGATCTTACCGATGCAACCGGCCCGCGCCGGTCAAGTCACTAGGCCGCGTGACGATATTTCCTTATCGATTACATTGTTAGATTGTTCTTGTCGGAGCTAGCGCAATGCTCCAACTGTGTTCGGATGATTTCGTATGGAGCAGATTTACGCCGTTTCAATCTGGCTACTCCCAGTTCTTATTGCCGTCACTTTTCACGAAGCTGCTCACGGATATGTTGCCCGCTTTCTCGGTGATGATACCGCGTCGCGTCTTGGACGCGTCAGCCTCAATCCGCTCCGGCATATCGATCCATTTGGCACAATTGTTCTGCCTGGGCTCCTGCTGTTGGCACGGTCACCATTCCTGTTTGGATACGCCAAGCCGGTGCCCGTTAATTTCCGGGCACTCCGTAATCCCCGCATTGGCATGATACTTGTCGCGGCGGCCGGTCCTGCGATGAATATTGCGTTAGCCCTTGTCGCTGCCCTGAGTTTTCATCTGATTGTGTATTTGCCCGACATTACGGCTCAGTGGGTCGGGCAAAATATAAAGAACGCCCTCATCATCAATGTCGTTCTGGCGGTCTTCAATCTGTTCCCCCTACCACCACTTGATGGGGGGCGCATTGCCGTAGGTCTGCTTCCGAACGCATTGGCCAAGCAAGTTGCTCGTCTTGAACCTTACGGAATGATGATCCTTATCGGGCTCCTGGTTGTCTTGCCGCTGTTGGGCTCGCAATTGGGCGTCGACCTCGGCTTTGTGTCGCGCCTTATTTCGAGATCGACGGATGCCGTATTAAGGGCCATCCTCCAATTGACGGGCAATTTGTAAAATTCCGCGTGGAGCACCCGGCACATCAGCCCCGGCGAAAGGGTCTAGGACCGCCGTAACAGTGGTTGGCATCTTTGCGCATTGGTCGTATCTTTGTACGTCAACATCGGAGTTTGAGTATGGCCAAGGGCACCGTGAAGTGGTTCAACCCGACCAAAGGGTACGGGTTTATTCAACCGGCGGGCGGGGGTGGGAAGGACGTATTCGTTCACATCTCGGCCGTTGAAAAAGCCGGCTTAAGCACTCTCAACGAGGGGCAGACCGTTGAGTACGAAGAAGTACCCAACAAAGGCAAGACATCGGCAGAGAATCTAAAGATCGTGTGACAACTCACACACGATCATCTCTTCGGCCGGACAGCGTCGGGGCGTTAGAGCGATCTGCTCTCTAATTTCGCTCGCATCAGCGGACCAGCCCTGTCGCCAAAGTAATTTTCCTTCGGCCGGTTGCATGCGCGTTGGATGGCAACGGTGGCGGAGCTTCCCGCGATCGTTCGTACAGGACGACGCCCGCGTTCCCACCCCGTTCGGCAAGGTCATCTTTGTCGCAGGTTGCCGCAATCGCTAGTCCGATCGATGCAAGATGGGCGCGACGGTAGCAATACACGGCGAGCAAGGCCCTGGCCATCGGTGGGATCGTCGCAATGAGTTCGTTCAACCCATGTGCGCTGGCGCGATACATTTCGCCGAGAATTTCATCGGGGACAGGACAAGGCTCGTCCTCAAGAAGTACACGGTGTTCGGGCAGCATCGCGAGGCCTCCGAAACGGTTGTTCCCATAGTGACCATTCGATGCGCCGGGTTAACGTCGCGTTAAGCGGACCCCTTTGGGTCGATAGCCGCCTCCTGAACCACACCAAACTCTTCGATCAAACCCTAGGCGAACAAAAACCCCGGGCTATTCGCCCGGGGCTTCGAATTCGTCGGCCAGTTTAGCCAACCAGACTTGATATTTTTCGCTTAGAAGAAACGATAGTTTACGCCAACCAGGACAGTCGTCTCGGTCGCCTTGGTGCTGACCGGGAAGACAACGCCACCCACGGTCGCGCTCCCAGAGTTCGAGCCGAAGTCCATGTAGTTGCCTTCCAGAAACGCCGACCAGTGCGGGGCGAACATCCATTCAACGCCGCCACCGACCGTCCAGCCTGTTCTGGTGTTTGAAGTCTGGCCAAATTGAACGCCACCAACAGTGACGTTTGTACTTGTATGTCCCCAGGCGGCGCCGCCCTGAGCGTAGAGCAACCAGGCAGGCACCACTGCATATCCGACACGGCCCGTAAGGGTGTCGAACCACTGGTTATTGAAGTTTGCGACGGCCGATGTACTACCCCCGAACGCAGTGGTTGGGAATGTTCCGCTTTTCTTGTTGCTTGTCCCATCAAACATGTTGCGGATGCCGACGACAAATCCGCCGCTGAATTGGTAGTCGCAGCCAATCTGACCGCCACCCGCGAAGCCAGAACCGTTTCCAGAGACTTCTGCGCCGGTGGTGTTGTCAGTAGCGCTCGCATGACCGAATGCGCCGCCAATATTGCCGCCGATGTAGCAGCCGGTCCACGTTGGAGCGGGAGCCATCACCATCGGTGCTTTATATGCAGGCCGCTGTGGCAGGTCGGCCGCCAGTGCACTGGCCGAACCAAGAGCCGCGACAGCGACAGTTGCCAATAAGATTCGCTTCATTTTTTTCCCCTTTTAGGTCTAGCGCGAGAATTCAATTTTGAACCTGCGGCGCTAATTACGGCGACAAGGCGTAGAAGAAATTAAAGTTCCTATGGTGCCGGCGTTTTGCGGGCGCGAGTGACAATAAGGTCACACCGAAGCGAGCCACGCTCACCACGGCGGCAGACTTAACTTGCCGTTAATGGCAACATTTAAGCGACTCGTAACGACAATTATGTAGCCAGACCTGCGTGTAACCGCTCGCACACTCGGTGCGGCAATATATTGCAGGAGCCTGCTTGTATGCGTAGGGGATTAGCAGTGGTGGGCGCCGCCCTGGCTGGCGTTCTCGTTTTCAAGTCACTTATTGCTCCGAGCGGCACGCTGATGCCGACGAAGGGCCAAAGCTCTGTCTTTGGACTACATATCGCTCACACCGACAACATGAAGAGCTTCCCACCCGAGTTAGTGCCGATCCCTTAGTGGGGGCGCGAAGCCGCAACGACGCGTCCCGCTTTTTGTTCGTTGGCGCTAGCGCGCGATCGCTTTCCGCAGGCTAATAATTTCGCTGTCTCGCTCGGCGAGAGTCCGCTCGAGTCTTGCAATATTCTCAAACAGCCGCGCGGTGGACAAGCGAAGGAAATAGAACCCGAATTTCGGATTCTGGTAGTAAAGCTCCTCGATCCTCTCGTACGCGATTTCCAAGATCGCCCCATCCTCAGTGCATTCAAGTGTCTGCGTGCGCACGCGCGACGGCGCCAGCATGCCAAGCTCCCCGACCACCGAGCCCGGCAATATATCGATGCCGATCTCACGGAGATGCAGCCGTCCGGTCACCACAAAATACAGATGATGAGCTTCGTCGCCTTTGCAGAAAAGCACCTCTCCGGTTCTTATCGGCCGCTGACTCATGAATGGCTTTAGCCAATCCAAAGACATGTCACCTTTACTGGCCGCGCCCACCTGCTTGATCAGGTTGAGCATTTCGCGCAGCCGATAAATATTGAGCGGGAATAATATGCTGTGCAGTACGACCGTAGGATAACTACCGAAAAGAATGCCGTAAGTGACAAAGGCTACATTGCTGATGATACCAACGATGCGCAGCGGGATCATCGTCCGCATAGATAATGTGGCGATGACGAGTCCGGCAGCAATAAATCCGATTATGGTGACATGATTCATGTCAGCCCCCCAGCTAGTTAGCCCCTAGGGAAGGTAGCAAGCGATTAACGAAGCATTCAATCGAAATACGGATCCGCGAGCCATTTCGTAGTGGACTCAACACGTCGTCGAGAGATTCTCGTTCATCTCTTCGGATAAGCCGTGAAAAAATTTAGGCAAAGTTCGCAAGAAAATCTCTGGAGACCGGACGAGTTGGCTGGCGTATCAGTGCAGTTGGCCCCCTGCTCTGCCCGCTTTCCCTGCTAACAGGGAATTTTGCAAAATTGCGCCTTCTTGAGCACCAGAGACCGCAAATAATGGCGTAGTTCCTGGGCTTCCGATGCGAATTTCCTGCTCAACCGACCAGGGGATCTTGGCGCGAGAACAGGGAATATTGTCGGCTAGAATTCAAATCAACGGGCGACGACTTTTCAGCGCGTGGGACCTTTAGGTGATGTCCGCTTTATTCCCAAAAGCGGACGTGTGCAGGGCACCAGGCCATGTCCGCTAAGTGCCAATTGCGGACATTTGGGGTTGATTTGCGCAAACAGACTGCAGCTCACTCCGAATAGGCGCATTACTTCGTCACTGTACGTCGACGATCTCTACCCAATTCGCGCCATTGCCGACGGGATAGCGATCGGGCTCGCTGAGCTTCCCGGTACTCTGGTCGATTTTGTAGACCGACAGGCGGTCCGACTTTTCACCTGAGGCGACGAGATACTGGCCGCTCGGATCGATCCTGATGCCGCGCGGCTGCGCCTCGGTCGCGTAATTGGCGACGTAGGCGATTTTGCCTGTTTCAGGTGCCACGGCGAACAAGGCGATTTTGCTCGTGGTACGCTCGCTCGCGTACATAAATTTGCCGTCAGGCGTGATCTGGATGTCCGCCGCCCAGACTCTCGGCTTGTCATCCTTCGGCGCTGCTGCGGGCGCCGGTGCGGCGCTTACCGGCGATGGCGGCGTTCCCCAACTGAGCCCGGCCTCCGGCGGCACCGAACTGATGCTATCTACGAGTGTCAACGTGCCCTTGCCGGCATCGATCGCGTATTGCGTGACGTGTCCCGACAGTTCATTGAGCACATAGAGATTTTTGTTGTCTGGCGAAACCGCAATGTGGCGCGGGCCGTGACCCGGTTCTGGGCTGACTGTTGCGGGCTCATTGGCCGTGAGTTTGCCAGTCGAGCTGTCGAAGGTGAACTGCAGTACCTGATTGGCGCCGAGCGTCGCGGCATAGACATACTTGTTGCTGCGATCGGGCAAGATTGAATGTGCATTCCGGCCAGTGGGGATTACCTGAATCGCTTCCGCCTCGACTAGGCCATTTTCGCCGATCGGACTCACCGCGACTTTATCCCCGCCATAGGAGGCGGTGAACATGTAACGCCCAGTGTAATCGGTCGAGACATAGGCCATGCTGTCGGGTAGCGGCGCAGATGCTTTCTGCGCGAGCGCTCCGGTGGCAGGATCAATGGAGTAGGTTAGGACGCGTACCGGCTGCGAGCGCACGACGGCATAGAGGTATTTTTTATTCCGGCTCACCGTCATCGGCATGACCATTTTTGCGGCCTCGGTTTTCCCGATCGGCGCCAGTGCGCCGGTGCTCGTGTCCATGATGTATGAATCGATATTACCGTCTTGCGCGTTCGACACGTAGACGAACGTCTTGGCCGCCGACATTGACGTCACTCCGATTACAAACAGCAGCGCGAGCGTGAGAATAGTCGCTCTATTCCTTGGTGGATTCATTTTTTCTCCCCATCGAAAAAAATACCACAGAATGCGGTTCGTCCGTCTTTGCCGCATATATTAACAGGAAAGCACGAGAATGATTCGTATTATTCGGCAAGCAGCGAACTTAGTCATCCAAACAGCAAGCTTTACAGATGCATGCGCATGTCCGCTTTGGGTCCAAGCAGACATTTGCAGCGCAAAAGGCCATGTCCGCTTTACCCTCAAAAGCGGACATATGCAGTGCAACGAGCGATGTCCGCTAAGTGCCAAAAGCAGACATTTGAAACGCAAAACGTCATGCCCGCTTTGGGCCAAAGGGGCCAATCGCCAGCGATAAACATGGACCGGTGGGGAACAGGCCCACTAGTAGAGGATACAAGGCAACGAGCTGCGCGTTGAGTCCCACCAACATAAACGTTCGCAGTTGATCTGATGCGTTCAAGACCATTTAAACATTTGCAATTATGCTGATCCCATTCAGAGAAACTCAGCCCGGACCTTCAGGCGTTCACCCAACTGAGGGCCCGGGCATTTTCAATTTCCGTCACGTAACTTTCCGCGTGCGTCGTTGGAAATTTACATGGTTGCTTGTCCCATTGCTTATTTTTTTATCGGCAACTTAAATAATTACATCACAATTCGCCGACAACTCGAGAAGCGTCCCTTAATGGCGCGAAGGTATTTTGGTGGGTAGCGCCGAATATCAGGAATCCGAGCATGCTAAAGCTTTCACACTGTCACATCACTGTCGCAAAGTTGATCCGACCGTTAGCGAAGTTGCGTGCCGATGACCGTGCCAGCATCGCAGTGATGATGGGGCTCATGTTTCCTGTCTTGCTTGCGGGCCTGGGCATCGGATTCGAAATCTCCAACTGGTACATGAGAGTACGCGCGATGCAGAATGCCGCCGATGCGGCGGCAATGGCGGCTGCCAGCAATGCCGCGGACAATTACAATGCGGAAGCAGCAGCCGTGGCTGCGCATTATGGCTTCGTTGACGGCGCCGATCACGTCAGCGTCAAGGCATCTAATAGCGCGACTTGCCCCGCCGGCGAGGATGTCGAGCCACCCTGCTACAGCGTCACGATTTCAAGTGTGGTACCCCTCTTTTTGTCCCGGTTCGTAGGCTACACTGGTGACACGACGATCAATGGTGCTCCCGAACAGATTCTGACAAGCGCGGCGGTCGCCGTTCAAACTACGATCCAGCAACCGCTGTGCCTTCTGACGCTCAGCCAATCCGGCACGGGCATCCGTACCAACGGCGCGCCGAATTCGGATTTTACCGGCTGCAGTATCATGTCCGATTCCGCGGCTACCTGTAATGGCTCGAACCTGCAAGCCAATTACGGTTTGGCAGCTGGAACCAACTCCGGTTGCGGCACAAAACAAAAGTCCAACATACCGGTCGTGGCTGATCCTTATTCCGCATTGGCGGTCCATATTTTAGCCAATAGCTGCGGCATGGGTGCAAACGCATATCCTCAAGAGCCTAGTAAAAAGAAAGATCCACCGCTGCCCGCAAGCAATCTTTGGTCTGGCAGCAAGTCTCTCAACGGCTCAGTACAGCTGTGCGGAGACGTGCAGCTTACCGGAGACGTTGTGATTACCTCGCCGGATAACCTGAACGGAGCCGTCCTTGTCATTCAGAACGGGCAACTGGACCTCAACGGCCACACACTGAGCACCGCCAATGGCTCCGCGTTGAGCATTGTGTTTTCCGGGACTGGCGGAAATTACACACACGCCTTGACGGATAATTCGACGGGTCATGGCGGCGTCATCAACATTCAGGCGCCGAGCTCCCCCCCCTGGTGTTGTTTCCGGGCATAGCAATTTACCAGGATCCCTGAACAACGGCGTCGACATAACCTACAACGGCAACAATCCCACATGGGACATCACCGGCGCGGTCTACTTGCCGAATTCGAACGTCAAGGTCAGCGGCGACGTCAACAAGTCGACGAACGGTGCGGACTGCTTTGTGATGGTCGCAAACACGGTCTTGGTCAACGGAACGAGCAATATCTACCAGCAAAGCCCGAATGGCGCTGGGTGCAGGGATGCCGGATTGATCATGCCGACCGCCAAAATCCCGAGCAGAAGCCAACTGGTCTATTGAGCCTGCGAGCATTCCAATGTCAGCGGTCGACGAAGTCCTCTCCAACACCATGAGGAACCTGGCCAGAAGGTTCTCTGCTTTACGTTCGGATCAATCTGGCGCGTCCGCTCTGGAATTTTCCATATTTGCCGGCCTGCTAATTTTTGGCCTGCTCAATACAGTCGACATTTCAGTTTATATTTACAAGCGGATGCAGCTTGAGAATGCCACCGAGATGGCGGCGCAGGCAGCCTGGAAGGCCTGTGACCCGTCCCAAGGTTATCTTCCGGCGACGACCAGCTGTCCGGGCTTGACCAACGCCATTACCGGTGGCGTCCAGAGCACCACGCTCGGTGATCAAGTCGCGATTCAGGCGGGCTCCCCATCAGAGGCTTTTTACTGCCTCAATGCTTCGGGCGCGCTGGAATTTGTCAGTGCGGTCACCGGCAATCCTCCCCAGGATTGTTCAGGGACCGGGAACGTAGGTCAGGCGCCGGGGGATTACATCCAGATCACCGCGACGTTTGCATACACACCGATGTTTCCTGGCATCACGGCTGCAAATCTTTTTACGACACCAATTACAAAAACCAGCATGATGCGCCTGAACTAGCAATGCGCACTTTCTCTCCAAAACTCTACGCAAATTGTCGCGGCACAAGCGCGATCGAATTTGCGCTCGTCGGGCCAATTTTTATTGTGCTTCTTGTCGGCATTTTCTATATGTGCATTTGCCTGTCGGTCGTTGGCGGCATGCATTATGCCGTGGAAGAGGGTGCACGCTGCGCTTCCGTCAAAACAGCTGTGTGCGCCGACAACACCACGACCGTGGCCTATACCCAAAGCCACTATTATGGACCAGGCTCCGCTCCGACTTTCACCTATGATCCTGCCGCGGCCTGCGGCCATTCGGTGAACGGGTCAATAGAGTATGTGCTGGACCTCGGGCTGAAGCAGCTGACCGTGCCGATCACAGCCACCGCCTGCTTCCCCTAAGAATTTAAGTACCCAGCAATGTCCGCCAGGCGCCAAGAGCGAGCGGAACGCATTTTCTGAGCGACTTGACCCTTCCTCAAAGTGAAACGAAAAGCTGACGATGTCAGCTAAGTGCCAACAGCAGACATTCTCATGGTGCCTCGAACCCGTTCGTTTTGAGTGTAGCCGACGAACGCGGCGACGTTACAAATGACACTAGGTCTTTTGCCGCTTGCATATGATCGCTAGTGGTAAGAATTCCGACCGCGTAGGACTTAGATTTCTTTGCCTGAGCGGGAAAAACGCCGGCCAATTCGGTTCCGTCTGTATTTGCCATACTAACCATCCCTATCCCGACGTCAGCCTCACCTCGTGCGACCGCTTCTACAGCAGCGCTGCTAGATGGAAGGAATTTAATTTTTGGCTTTATCGTATCGGCTATTCTCAGGCGCTCTATCAAGTCCGCGAAATATTCTCCGCTCACACTGATTCTTGGATTACCCGAAGCAATCGACTTCGCGGTCATCAATGTCTGTTTTAGCCGATGAACTGTACTCAGGTCGGGTTTCGTTGCTCCTCGCCGAATGATCAGGCCGATTTCGAGCTTAGCGATCGGTGTAAGACTATCCTCGACGACCTTATCGTCTTCCTCGAGCTGTTCAATTTCTTCTGGCGAAAGAATTGCCACGTCAGCAACTTTGCCGTCCTGAATTTCCCTAAGCAGTTTAGAAGCGGGCGCATAGACAATTGTTACCCGATGACCAGACGCTTGTTCAAAACCCGGCACCAAATCGTTCAGCGCTGTCTTCATTGCATGTGGGGACAAGAGCCTTAGCTCGACGGCCTGCGCGCCGCCTGCAATCGAAAAATAGGCTATTGCCACCACGATGATACAACGGTGAAAGTTTCGTAGCATCGTCACCATATTGGCTTTCGTTCCCAGACGGATGATGCCGTTCGCAGCGGTAAATCCATTTTTGAATCGAAACGCCTTCGCGTCTGTTTTTCAAAGGACCTGCGCGCAACGTCGCTCACAACCGAAGTCCGCAAATTAGATCGCAGAAACGTGTCTGAGTGATGTCGGATTTACGCCCAAAACCGAGATTTGGCGGCCCCTCGGCATGTCTTTTGAACTGTTCGCTTTACCGTTGAAAGCGGACATGCGCAGCTAGGGATGTCCGCCTTGTGCCAATAGCGGACATTGAGCCCCTAATAAGAATGACCGCCTCGCCGCGGTCTCGTTGTTTCAATTTGTTGTCTTGATTAGTCGCCGATTGCGGCTGCCTTCTGTTTCTTGCGCCATCCAAGCAGCCCCAAGGCGCCAACACCGCTGGCGAATAAAGGTAGAGTTGCAGGAAGCGGTGTGTTGGTATCGGTAATTGTCCAAGTGCCCGAAACAACAGTGTTGGCATTAAGGGCTACAGCCCCATCAAAACCGAAAAGCTGAGGGACAGCGCAGCCTGCCAGCACGCATTCCTCAATGTGTGCTTGGTCGGCATCGGGCGTTTCGCTGAAAATTGCGAACTGCTGATCGCCGACCTGCACAGGAGCAGCAGTAACGAGGCTTACAAACCAGCTATTGATCTGCCCTTGCGAGTCTGTCCCGATAAGAAAAATTGAAGACGATTCAACTATGTTTGCAGCATTCAACGTATTGCGACCATCCGAATATGAAAAACTCACGACATTTGGATCAAAAAACACATTGAAGTTCGCATTTGGCGCGAATGGAGTTACAACGGTAATGCTCCCCGTGACATGCATACTCGTAGTGTAAGTGCCAGCTGGCGGCGTCGCGTCCACAATGCCGGTAAAAAGGTCACCACTATAGGAATAGATGGTATTTGCGAGCGCGCACTCTCCTAAGAAGCTAAAGCCCAATGCTCCTACTAGAGCGTAGGTTACAACCCATTTCGATTTCATGATGCACTCCAACGGCCTCTTCACTCTGTTGCTGCCTGCGCGTCCGGACAATGGCAAAGGAACCTTTGCGCGACGACGGTCAGCAACTGACGCCACGGAATAAATTCTGCAAAATGGGCGGTGCACCCGTCAAGCTCGCATTCGCTTTTATGACAACCGCGCGACAAAAAATGCGTTTTTTACGCGACGTTTATTTTTTGCAGAAACGTCCGCTTTGGGTCAAACGCAGACATGTGCAGTGCAAAACACCATGTCCGCTTTACCCTCGAAAGCAGACAGCGATGCAACTCGGTATGACAGCGATGCAACTCGGTATGTCCGCCAAGTGCCAAATGCGGGCGTCGCGAGCGGCGTCCACGTCAACAAAAAGCCCCCGAACTATCCTGCTGCCCAGATCTGCTGGATTTCGCTCATAATCTCTTTTGGAAGCGTATCCATTTCCGCAACGGTTGCGATGATGTCATCCAACTGCTCGATCGCCGAAAATCCGCCCACCACCGTGCTGACACCGGGGTGGCTGAGGATAAAGCCGTAAGCGAGCTGCACGAGGCTCAGGTCGTGCTCGGCCGCCAGCACCTGAAAACGGCGGGCGAGCGGCAGCGCTCCCTTAGCCTCCAGCGCTTTCACATCCTTGAGCCGCGCCAGCACATGCGTGTGTTGGCCACCGATTAGTGCATCGGTAAGGACGCCGCCAGCGAGCGGACTGAAGACCGCCGTCCCAGCGCCGGCGGCCTGCGCGATGCCGATGACATTGCCGTAATCCTGATCGACCGCGAGCTTGTCTGGCTTCGGATGTCCCGCTGTCGGATTTAGCAACGTGAACGGCACGTTGACGAGATGGAAGAGGCCCGTCTTTAGGAGTTCGCGAACCTCTACGGCGTCGCTGCCCCGCGAGATGAAGCCGACATATCGCGTCTTGCTGTTTTCCAAAATACGTCGTGCGCCTTCAATCGCGCCGCCTGGGCGGAAATAGTCCTCTAGCCACAGCGTCTTGTAATCGCGCCCCTGAAGATTGGGCCGTGCTGCGACTGGACCATTATGGATCTGTACGATGTCGATCGCATCGACCCTTAGCCGCTTCAGGCTGCCCTCGACCGAGTGGACGATATGGTCCGCGATGTCGCCCAGGTTTTCGGCTCGGATCTCCACCTTGGTGTTGATGACGGGGCGGACGCCAAGCCTCTGCAGCGAACGGCCGAGAGTTTCTTCGCCGAGCCCGTCGCCATAATCCGGCGCACTATCAAAATAAGTGATCCCGCTATCTAACGCGCGGCCTATTACGCGTTCCTGCTCGGCCGCCGTGCCGCGCACCATCAGCCCGGCATTGCCGCCGCAGCCAAAGCCGATCTGCGACACGACGAGATCGGTCGCGCCAATTCGTCTCGTCTTCATGGTTCTCCCGGCAGAGTAATCACCCGTCGCCAAGACGGGAGAAGAGAGGCGCGAGACAAGCCGCGCTGGAACAAAACCACTTAGCTTTCAATGACGCGCGCCGATTGCAGACGTCCATCGCTCAGGATTTCGCAGAGTACGTAGTGTGCACCTTTCACTTCGATGCGGGCGATTACGTCTTCGCCCTCTCGCGGATTGGCCGGGGAGAACGAAACGGACGTCACCTCCATTGTCGGCAACTGGTTGAGCACCTCCTGCAGCACGGTGTCGATAAGTTCCTTCCCAACCGGCATGTCAGGCGCGCTCATGGGTGTGCTGTTGCTCGGCGTTGCGCTTCAACTCGAATTCCTCGATCGCGCGGTGCAGCTTCTTCACGTCTTCGATCAATGGGCCGTAGCGGTCTGCATCATCACCCGCGAAACCCTTGTGGTAGTACTTGCGGAAGGCGTGTTTATTCAGCTTGTCCGGATCGGAATAGTCGGGCGGCGAGCCAGTGGGGTGAATCATTGCCGGACTCTCGCGGAAGAAATTCATTGGATCGAGTCCTTGTTCGACGCGCTTGATCTGCTCATCCAGTTGGCGGCGCAATAACACGATCGGAATGTCCGTACGGCCGAGCAATTCAACCGTACGGTCGGCAATCGGTCCCTGCGCCACCCAAACAATGGCATCCTGTGCCAGCACATAGTCGAGGATAGGCTCGCCGCCAGCGTCATGCGTCGGCGGCATATAATAGGGGACCACATCCTGCTTTGGCGCCTCGACGCCGGGCGGGGCGGCGTAGCACTGATAGGCAACGTGATAGGTGTGAGTATCGTCGATCGGCACGCGGATCTGATACTCGCTGCGCGGCGCGCCGGTGTGCCCCGTCTGCGTGTAAAATGGGAAGATCACCGTGGAGTGCTCTCGCTCCTTGTCAGAGTCCGCGCCGAGGGCCTTGGAGTAGCGCACACCTTTGCGGAATCCGTGCTCCGTTTGGGAGGCGTAGATTTCTTTGATGCCGATGCCAACCTTCTTACGCTGGTGCATCGTGTGCAGAGAGTCGGAACTGCGTCGCTCAAATTCGCCTTTCTGTTGCAGCACATGTTCAAACAGATGGCCGTGGACATAGGCGCTGTGGGTCGGGTCGCCGGTATTCTCTTGGCACTGCAGCCAGTTGCAGGGAATTATGTTGATGCCGATTTGGCGGATCGAGTTCGGCCATACGAACAGATCCCAGCGCGGCAAATCCGGTGCGGGCAATGGGCCCATATAGGCAAAAATGAGGCCGCCAAGCTCGCGCACAGGATAGCCCTTCAGCTTCCGCTTCATTGGCGAGTGCGGCATGCCCTCCATCGGCCGCTCCAGGCACTTGCCCGTGTCGCCGTAGAGCCAGCCGTGATAAGGGCAGCGCAGGCCTTCGTCATCGGGGATGCCGTATTGCAGATCGACGAGGCGATGCAAACAGCGGTCGCCGATCAGGCCAAGACCGCCCTTCTTGTTGCGGTACAAGATCAAATCTTCGCCCAGGATGCGCACCTTGAGCACCGGCTTTTGCAGTAGCTCCGCGTAGGGGCGGACGGGGATCCAGTAGCGCCGCATGAGTTCGCCGCAGGGCGTTCCCGAACCGACTTGTGTCAGCCGTTCGTTCATCTGAGCGGTGATCATTTTCCTATCCTGCAATGGCGGCGAAACGTCAGGGCAAAAACGGTAGCCACGCGCTTGTATCTCGTCAATAATTCACGGGAGCGCGAACCTTGGAGCCGTGTCGTGGATGCAGCAGTCGCGGTTGTCGAAAAGGGCAAACAGGAAGGTGCGCGACGCTATGCTGGTCTTCTGATTTGCGTCGTAGTTCCACTTCTCTTTTGGCTATCGCCGCTGCCGATCGATGTAGCCGTAAAGCATGCGCTCGCGATCACGTTATTCATGGTGCTCGCGTGGATCACCGAGGTAGTTGATCATGCGATCGCCGGACTGATTGGATGCTTCCTTTTCTGGGCGTTCGGGATCGTGCGCTTCGACGTCGCGTTCAGCGGTTTTGCCAACGACACAACCTGGTTCCTGTTTGGCGCGACCTTGATGGGGGCGATGGCGTCAAAATCGGGACTCGCCAAGCGCTTGGCCTATCGGGTCATGCTGCTCATCGGCACCACATATCCCCGCATTCTGCTCGGCCTCATCGTCACGGACTTTGTACTCACGCTTATCGTGCCGTCCGGCATCGCACGCATCGTCATCATGGCAGCAGTCGCGCTTGGCCTCGTCGAGGCGCTGAAGCTCCCCGTCGGAAGCAACGGCGCGCGCGGGATATTCCTCATCATCACCTACACTGCCGCATTGTTCGACAAGATGATCATCGCTGGCGCGAGCTCGATCACCGCGCGCGGTTTGATCGAGCGCATCGGCGAAGTTGACGTGCAGTGGAGTCAGTGGTTCATCGCGTTCCTGCCCTGTCACATCCTGACGGTGCTTGCGGCCTGGTGGCTCACGCTTTGGCTATTCCCGCCGGAGAAGACCGAGCTCGCTGGCGGAAAAATTTATTTAGAAGAAGAATGGCGCAAGCTCGGTCCGCTGTCGACGTCCGAGCTTAAGGTCGCGATCTTGCTAGGCACCGCCACTTTGTTATGGATGACGGATTTCCTGCATCACATCTCGTCAGCAAAAATCGGACTTGGCGTTGGGCTTGTGGCGCTGCTGCCATTCGTCGGGATTTTAGGTGTCGAGGACCTAAAGAAAGTCAATCTGTTACCGGTTTTCTTCGTCGCAGCTGCACTCGGTATGGCCAAAGTGCTCTCCGTTACCAAGAGCCTGGATCTGCTAACGAGCGTCGCGTTTTCCTGGATTTCGCCGCTGATGACCGGCGACTTCACTGCGACGATCGTTTTGTATTGGTCGGCGTTCGTTTATCACATCCTGCTGTCCAGCGACATCGCTATGCTCGCCACTTCAATGCCGCTGCTGATGACTTTTGCCAAGACGCATGGCCTCAGTCCGCTGAGCTTAGGGATGGTTTGGGTATTCGGCTCGGCCGGAAAGATTTTCGTCTATCAATCGGCGGTGCTGATCGTGGGCTACTCGTTCGGCTACTTTAGCGCGCGCGATCTTCTGCGGCTCGGCATACTGCTAACGCTCGTCGAATTCGTCGCCATATTGTTGATTGTGCCGTTCTATTGGCCTCTCATTGGCATACGTTAGACACGGAGAAGGAGTCCTGCGGCCAATTGGCCGAGCCATTTCGCGACTATGGCCAAAGAGGAGCCTGAAGGTGACCATCACCATTACCGCCTTTGAACGGTCACCCGATAGCGGCCATCAGCGGACATCAAGCCGATGTCAAATTCACTGGGCCGGTAGTAGCTACGGGTTTAGAATATTTATGGGGCGATATCGTCAGAGTTCGGAGTTCGACAATGTCCGGGATTGCTCGCCTGTCGTCCCTCGCACTAATCACATGTGTCGCAGTGGCAATGACGGGGTTGGTGCTGCAACCGTCGACCGCCTCAGCACAGAAATTTGAAATTAAGTCGGTCGCCGAGAAGAAGGTTCAGCGGTTACCGTCCGGGCCTTTGTTTTGGCGGATCGACAATTTTCCTACGCTCGCACAAGCGCAGGCGGCGGCGGGCCAGACCGGGCTCGCCGCTGAAGTGGCGGGCAAGGTTTGGCTCTTCACGCTCGGTCCGAAAGGCGGGTCATCTCCCGGTGGTAGCAAGGTAGCTGAGATCGGACCGATCCCCCCGGTTACTGCGCCTGAGTATCTGTTGCGCATCAACAACACGGGCGGACCGCCCGGGGTCAAGACGCCGGTGCATACGCATCCAGGCTCCGAAACATTCTATGTACTGAATGGACAGCTGAGCCAGAAGAGCCCGCACGGAGTGAGCCGCGTTGATGCGGGACAATCCATGCCCGGTCATGGTCCCGGCATGCAAATGGAAATCTCAAGCAGCGGCACCAGCGATCTGAATGCCCTGGTCATGTTTGTTGTAGATGCCACTAAGCCGTTCTCATCACCGGCTGCGATGCCGTGAGGCAGAAAGGCCCACCCACGTCCGCTTGCGGTATGTCTTCAGATGGCTACCATAACGGAATGGCCGCAGTCATCGGGTCACTATAGTTAGCATGATAGATCCCAAAAACTCCTTGCGAAAGCGCACCAGTCGTATCGCACCAACGTGTGAGCGCATCACCCATATGACGAAACTTTTGATGTGTACCGTCTTATCCGCTGCCGTCGTCGCCATCGCGCCGGTAACCGCATCGGCCGAAGCCGAGACAATCGCTACAATGTCTAAGGGGATGGACTACGCCACCGGTCCAATAGGCAAGAAACATTTGGGTAAACTTACGGACGGCACCAAATATTTTGGTTTTCCCCAAACACCCCCGCCAGGCTACTATGGAAATTGGGGTTTCACCCCGGGGGGTGATTACTGGGAGCGCAATGATATGTGGCGTCGTTCGCTTGGGTTTTGGGACACCAACTCACCGGCGTGTCCTTTTCGATCCTGCTAACGCAGTCACACTGGCGCAGGCCACAGCTATACTCAGTTAGCTTGTCCATTGTACGGAATCTTGACGCGTCTCAAGCCGTACGGTTCGCGCTCCCGTGGCCATGTCCGCTTTGGGTCAAAAGCGGACATGGCGCGATGTCCACAACACATCCGCTTTACCCCCGAGAGCGGACACGGAGCAGTGAGCGTAGAAGCCAATGTTTGCTTGCACGTTTATGCGTCCGTGCCCCCAAGTGAGCCCGAAGAAATGAGCTTGCGTTTGGAAAATCCAGTCACATATTTATAGGTATGACTGATATTTTTGATAATGCTCCTCGGACCCAAGAAGAGCCAAAATTGATCGTTAGACGGGTATCTCATGCCCCCGTATGGTCTGTATGGGCCACGCTTGAAGGCACGCCCTCGGAAGAAATCTTCGAGGGATCTTCCGAGGAAGAGGCGATGAGATGGATCAATACTGGCGGTCAATCTTGGCTTGATGACCGCAGGCGAAAACGCAACGCCTAGCGCCAACGCATCAATGTACAAGCAAGGGTCAATTGCGCGCGCTAGCAGCGCGTCGGCATGAGCTTTCAATGCCCGCTTTGTGCCAACAGGAGATATTCTACCCCCACTTACTCGATTACAGCTCGCCAGCACATAAAATCAATTTGAAACATCATCGACATTGAGATCGTAAGTGCCCCTGCGTCCACGAGCGTAGACCCGGGCGGCAATTGAGTAGATACGCTCACGGTTGGCGTCGAAGGCATGCAGGATCTCGATTGCATCAAAGCGAAGGTTCGGCTGCATCTCCTTCAAGGCATCCGCCATTATAAAGAACGAACTCTCCATGGAACGGTCATATCCCCAGAAGCGAACGGCCCGCCGTGTCGCATCGTAATGGCGGCTGTGATTCGGAAAATTGATCGCCATGTTTGCTATCCACATATCGATTGAGGCAAAAACAATCATCTGAATGAACACAATTCAAACGACACTCTTATGTGGCAACGAATTGCTACAACCACAGGGGCGGACAGTCGTTTAATTGAAATAAAGGTCTGCTGCATTTGCGAACGGCGGCAAAAGGCCGGTATCGGTCATTGTAGGAGTCGCGCCCGATGAATCATCAAATTCGGGACACAGAGACACTCCGGCTAACGCAAGAAGCCCACGCGCGGCGGGCTTTTTCGCGACAACGTAGGGGAAATCTCTAGAGACCGAACTGGCTGGCTGGCGTAGCAATGGAGTTGGCCCCCTGCTCTGCCCGTTTTCCATGCTAACAGGGAATTTTACAGGGAATTTTGCAAAATTGTAGCTTCGGGAGCACCAGAGACCGCAAATAATGGCGTGGCTACTGGGCTTCCGATGCGAATTCCCTACTCAATCGAACAGGGAAACATTTTGGCGGAACAGGGACTCTTGGCGCGAGAACAGGGAATTTTATTGGCTGGAATTCATATCAACGAGCGATGAGATTTTCAGCGCCTCGGACCGCTAGGTGATGTCCACTTTACCCACGAAAGCAGACATGTGCAGTGCACTAGGCGATATCTGCTTTGTGCCAATAGCGGACATCGAATCGCTTTGCGCGGTCCGGCGTGAGCTCGTTTAACAGTGCAGTAGCAAGCTTCAGAGTGAACGACTAATCTCCGCGATAAGGTTTGCAAATTCCGTCTGCGTGGTCCGGCCGGGCACTCGTACAGTAGCCCGCACTAGTCGCAACCACCCAGCCTTTGCCCCATCGCGCGATAGCAGTAACCTTCCCAAGGCCCGCGACCGTGTCCCCAAGTGTGACCCTCAGCGTGCCGATAGGGCCCTGCAAGACTGCCGTGCCATTTGTCACTTCCTGAAGAGTCCAGGCCTCAATAGTTTTCGAGGTTGTCTTCTCCGTCGGTGTGAGTTTTGGATCGTTTTGCAAAGACGGGGATGGCTCGTTGTGGCTGACCGGCATCGTAATTAGTCCGCTGCTAGTCGCAACTATCCACTTGCCGTTCGAGCGAATATAGGATTCGACTTTTCCTATCCCGGGCAGTGTATCTCCCGGTGTCACCCTCCAGATGCCCGTAGGTC
>JBATYN010000588.1:0-6074 GCA_049674125.1 Pseudolabrys sp.
TGGTAGCCCTTGAGGGATACCAGTGGTACGGCCGCAAAAGTCAACATCTCCAGCGCGACGTAGAGATTAAAAAGATCGTCGCTCAACACGATGGCATTGAGCCCGCTCCAGATGCCCAGCAACAGAATCCAGAACACTTGAGAACCACGGGTTTCTGAGGTCCCGCGGGGCTGTGTGAACTCTCCGCGGGCAAAAAATCCGGTCGCGCATATGACGACCGCAGCTGTGAGCATCATCGCCGCTGAAATGCCGTCTGCGCGCAATACAATGCCGAGCGGCGGATTCCATCCGCCAACAATGTAAATCAACGACTGCTGGTCTCGCCAGACCAAGCCAAAGATAGCCACTGTGATAGTGAGACCTATTGGCAAAAGAACCATAGCAATGCGCCCGACGGACCGCCCGCCGAAAACCAACGACAGAAGAATGCCTATTACTGGCAAAATGATCGCCAGAACGAGCAGGTAGCCACTGGCCGTCGTTTTGTCAGCGAAAGTCGTCGCAGCCGAAGTCACGAACGGCCCTCGTCGGTGCCGGGACTGGTATCATCTGGACCGATGGTGGCCTGGCCTGTCTCCTGATAGAGACGCAGCAGCAATACGACAGCCATTGTCGTAGCTGAGAAAGCAACAACGATGCCGGTAATGACAAGCGCCTGAGGGACAGGATCACCCTCGAGCCCGGCTGCTGCGCCTCTTCGGGCAATGGCGCCGAAAACGAGAAACACACCGGTTCCGAGAATGTTAAAGGCGAGAATTTTTCGCAACAATTGAGGATTTGTAATCAGGCCAAATAGGCCAAGACCCGCCAAGATCGCTCCGCAAATCCCGAAGAACGTGGCAGAACTCATTGTTGCGTCTTCCATTCCGGCGGCCCCGCAACCAGTAAGCCAAGCGTCACCCCAATGGACAGCGTCAACGTCGCCTCAGCAATGATGATCAATGCTTTGCTGTAGCCTTCCGGATACGCAAGGAAGGCGTCAGCAAATACGAAGCCGAAAAGTCCTATCACGATAAAGATCAGCGGCCCCGTCACCAGCAGCAGCCGCAACGGGCGCAGACTTATCGCAGGGACGGGCTGCAATCGCGCAATCATCACGAGCAGCCACATTGCGGCCAAAATGGTGCCGCCCTGGAATGCGCCGCCAGGATGGTTGGCGCCAGTCCAGAACATATAGATGCCAATCATGATCCCGATCGGCGGCAGTAGCTGGGCCAGGAAAACCAATATGCTGCTCGGTTGTGCATAAACGCGAACCCCCGGCACTCCACCCCACATGCGATCTGGCGCCAGCGACCAAACACCGACCAACGCAAGCAACAGAACGACTTTCTCAAGCAGCGTGTCGAATGCGCGATAGGCGAAGAGAACGGCCGTAACCGGATTGCCGAGACCGGTTTGCGCGAGATTGGCCTTTGCCATCGGTGCAAGAGTGGGACCAGCGTCCGGAAGCGAAAGGACGACAATCCCCAAACCAAACGATATCAGAGTGCAAAGCATCACCGCCGCAAGTCTCGTTGGAAGTCCGAGCTTCTCTCCGGAGCCTTCGCTTTCTCGTAAGCGAGCGGCGGCGGCCAGCATCAGCATACCAGTCAGGCCGCCGCCAATCGCAGCCTCGGTCAGTGCCACATCCACTGCAAAAAGCCTCACCCAGGCAATCGCGGCCAGCAATCCATAAATCATAAAGAGTACGATGGCCGCGAATGCAGCACGCACGACAATTGTGCAAACGGCAATTGCAAGGAGCAGCGCCGCCAGGCCGATTTCAAAACCGAACTCGTATGTCATGTGTGGCGTTCCTCTCGGCGCGTCACGCGTGCAACGAGTTGCGATAAAACCGCGCTCGACAGCTGGACAAATATCCAGACGCTGAGCACTTTCAACGCACCAAGTGGTCCTTCAGCACGCGGCAATAAGCCAATAACGATCAAACCAAGTCCAAGATTATCCACTTTGGTCAGGGCGTGAAGGCGCGTCATTGTGTCGGGGAAGCGTAACAATCCGACGGTGCCCGCCATAAAAAAGAACGAGCCCGCTGAAATTGCCGTAACAGTTAAAATATTGAGAGCGAGTGTCATCCGCGGTCCGATGCGTTCGGGGCTTTGACCTGCGAGTTCGCCGCACCTCGCAGAAATGCGACTAACGCGAAAGGCGCAAGTAGCGCGAGCATCAAGGCGACATCCGTGACGGACGGTATCTCGGTCGCAGCAGCTAAAAGCAGAAGCACGGCTACTCCACCGGAACCGATCAATTGGGCCGACAACATGCGGTCGGCGTCGCCCGGACCGCGAAGAATAGAAAGCAGGCCCAGTGCTACCATCGCCAGCACAAAAGTAGCTGCGCCGAACAAGAAATTAGCCATTGTCATTTTGACCCCCCAGCGCCTTCGACAACAAGATTTCCTCAGCCACCAATTGCTCGGTTACCTGTTGAGTTTTATCGAGACAATGGACGATGAGATCGCCGCTCCCGTCCTCACCTGAGGGCAGCGTACCGGGCAGGAGGCTTGTTATTGTGCAATAAACATTCCGCATCGTTCCCGGTGGAAGGTGCGGTTTGTAAATCACGTAACCCGGTTCCAATGGCATTCGAGGCTTGAGGGCACGCCATGCGACATCTACCCCGGCACCAACAGACTTGTACAAAAAGCGCAACACAAGTTTGGTGAGGAGAATGGGGCGTAAGCGTATCGCTCCTGGAGGAAGCAAACGCAGACTAACCCAGGTCACAATTGTAGTAGCGATCACCCCTACAAAGAGATCGGCGGGTTTGGTACCTGCGACCACAATCCAAAACGCAAGGAAGCCCACCACCCGCGCAAATATTACGCGTAGCATGCTGCCACCAGACTTTTCGCCACGCCGGCCAGCCAAATTAGACGGCCGTACGGACGCCCTTTCCATATCCGAAATTACACGTGTTGAGCGGGTCGTAGAAGCTCTTAACCCTTGAGGATTTCCTCGCCGAGTTCCCAAACGGAATCTAGTCGTGCGAAATCAGCGCCGTCTATTGGACCCAAGGCCTAGTGTCTTGATGCCTGGGTGGATATTGATGCCGCTGGTCACGAGCAGTTCCCTAGAGAGTTGGACGTCCTGTGGTTGGCGCCCTACGCCGGCTTGTGAATAAAGCTAAGATATTTTTCCCACCAAGCATTTCGAGAATGAAACGCTGTGGCGCCCGTCACGATAACAGCACAGAGCAAAAACAGCGTGATGGTGTACTTGATCCATCGTCTCGAAGGACTTCGAGCCTGAGTTTGCTTTAAATCTGGTTCGCTCACTAAAGCTCTCCCGGCCAACTCTTTCGGGCGTGTCGGAGTAATGGTCGGCGACCACGTTACCTGCCGTCGGCTACGGCGCGCGATTGCCCCAAAGGCCAACGACACTCGATCAATTCTATTCGATAATATATTGGATATTATAGCGTTTCAGGAAGCTAAGACCCACAATGTTCCGGACGTTGCAGAAAGCCTTGAGGCCTTCGCGAAACGATAGCCTCGCCCAAGCCTTTTCCCGCTTAGGGTGGGTTGGCTTTTGGATGCAGATTGCCATCGGTGCGATACCGTTGGCGCTCACCACATACGCTTTTGCATTTGGTCCTGCTCCAGCCGCCGGCACACGGAGCGGCTTTCCGCTGATCCACTATCTGACGATCGCTGGTCTCTTGGTGTTGGTATTCACCACAGTATGGTTTTATCGATACACGCGCCTCGCAGCACGAATTGCCGATCCTGGGCGGCGTCCATCTGAACTTGCTGTACAGCGAGCCGTTTGGATCGGCATTACGGCGAGCGCAATCGGAATGTTTTTTACGATGCTGGTGATGTTTTTTGAGGTCGCGCAGCTTTTAGTTTATTTCCTTCGCGCGCCCCAAGCGGGAATCCCGGTCGTTCAAACAACGGCGGGTGCAGCCAGCTGGGTATCTGCAGCTGACATAATGAGCCTGATGGCCCTCCTCCTCACCATGTTCGTAGAGGTCATTGTCCTCGCGTTCAGCCTTTGGCTTCTGTTCCGCGCGACGATCGCGTCGAGTGAGTTTCCGAATATCGGCAACGATGAAGCCTAGTGCGGCGGCCCACGAGGTAAGATAGCGCAATGCGAATAATGGTGATGCTTTGTACGCTGGTTCTTGTTTTTGTCGGCTTATATTTTTCCCGCGCGATTATTGCACCAGTCACGTTCGCACTGTTCGTCGTCGCAATTGCATGGCCGCTTCAAAGGACACTTCAATTGCGAATCCCAAAGCTGCTGGCGCTCGCTATAACGATTGTTGTAACGCTCGCCATTATTGCCGTGCTCGTGCTTCTGGTGATTTGGGGATTTGGTCTGGTCTTCCAATGGTTCACTAACAATACGGCCCGCTTTCAGACGCTCTACACGCAAGCCACGGGATGGCTCGACGGACACGGCGTATCCATCACAAGCCTGGTTGCCGAAAACTATAGTCCGGGATGGATTATGAGTGCGGCGCGAGAAGTTGGCGGGCGAGGATATCGCCTTATATCCTTCATCGTAATTGCATTCGCTTTCATCGTGCTCGGATTGCTGGAAATCGACGTTGCACGGCTAAATATTGAGCAGCTTAAGAATGCAAAACTTCGCCGATCACTGCTGACCGCCGCCCAAGATATCGCGGAAAAGTTTCAAAAATACATGGTCGTGCGAAGCGTCATGAGTCTCCTGACTGGAGTTGTCGTTTGGAGCTTTGCACTAATTGCCGGCATCGAATTAGCGACGGCATGGGGCGTGATCGCCTTCGTATTGAATTACATTCCGTTCATCGGGCCGCTAATTGCAACAGTTTTCCCGACACTTTTCGCCCTCGTCCAGTCCGGTTCATGGCAAGTTACTTTTGCCGTTTTTATTGGCTTGAACTTCATCCAATTTTTTATCGGAAGCTATTTAGAGCCGAGAATCGCGGGCGCTGCCCTGTCGATGTCTCCGTTCGTCGTCCTATTGGCCGTGTTCTTTTGGAGCTTTCTCTGGGGGATTGCCGGAGCCTTCATCGGCGTTCCTATTATGATTGCAGTACTCGCAGTCTGTGAGGAACACAATTCAACGCAATGGATTGCATTACTTCTATCTGGGCGCGACAGAAAATTAACTTGACCGCCGATGGATTAACGCGCGCGAAGACCGGGAACGATCTACGAGCTAATCGGGCATAAAATAAGATTAATGCCCTTAAGTCCAATTGGCACAACAGGTCGCTAGCGCAATTTTATCGCACGACAGCGTGGCCGTTCACAGGCGGCACTCGGCAATCCGTTTTCCGTTTGCGGAGTACGGCCCTACCGCAATAACGCTTTTAGGAGTTTGATTTGCGAGAAAAACTCAAGACACACGCTGCGTGGTTTTGCACGGGAACTGTTTCTCGGACCGCCGTAGCCGCTCTGTTAGCATGGACGACGACGGTTGAACCGATCACCGCACAATCTCCGCAACCAACTGGCCCCGGGCAGCAAGCGCCGGCACAGACACCGCAAACTCCGGTCTACTCGCTCACGGACCTCGAATATTTGCTAGGACCCATTGCGCTCTATCCCGACCCTCTCCTGGCGCTCATTTTGCCGGCGAGCACATTTCCGCTTCAAATTGTCCAGGCAGACCGATGGCTGGTCGCCAACTCAAAGGCTGTAAAGCAGAATGACTTTTCGAAAGTCGACAGCATGCCCTGGGATTCGTCGGTACAAGCTCTGACCCGGTTTCCCGACGTGATCCAACTGCTCGCAGATCATCTCGACTGGACCGAGTCGCTCGGGATGGCCTTTTCCTTACAACCCGAAGACGTCGCCAGCGCGATACAGTTGTTACGCGCAAAAGCCGAGAGCATTGGCAACCTCAAATCCACTCCGGAACAAGCGGTAACATCGCGCGATGAAGGCGGATCAAGAGTAATCTATATCGCACCGACTAATCCCGAGCGGATTTATGTGCCGGTTTACGATTCCTCGCTCGTGTTCGATAGCGCTTTGACTGGAGCATTGGTGTTCGGCACTGGTGTGCTCGTCGGCTCGGCCTGGAACAATCGGTGGGGCTGGAACAACCGGCGCTGGAATCAGGCCTGGATCAATC
>JBATYN010000589.1:0-14100 GCA_049674125.1 Pseudolabrys sp.
GGCGAGCGCGGCGACAAGGTCCTGTTCCTCGATGGCGGCGATACCTGGCAGGGCTCGCTCGGCTCAAATCGCAGCAAAGGCCAGGACATGGTCGACTGCATGGCGCTGCTCAAGCCGGACGCCATGACAGGCCATTGGGAATTCACCTACGGCGAGGCGCGCGTCAAAGAATTGGTCAAAAATCTAGGCTTTCCATTCCTCGCGCTCAATATTCGCGACAATGAATGGAATGAGCCGGCGTTCGAAACCATGAAATTCTTTGAACGGGGTGGCGTGAAGATCGCCGTGCTCGGTCAGGCATTTCCCTACACGCCGGTCGCCAACCCGCGCTGGTTGATGCCAAAGTGGTCGTTCGGCATCCGTGAGGACGACGTGCGCGCCAATGTTGAGAAGGCGCGCAAGGGTGGCGCGCAGCTTGTTGTGCTGCTCTCTCACAATGGCTTTGACGTCGACCGCAAAATGGCGACGCGGGTGCCCGGCATTGACGTGATCCTGACTAGCCATACGCACGACGCCCTGCCGGAGGCGATCAAGGTCGGCAACACGCTAATGATCGCGTCAGGCAGCCACGGAAAATTTTTGTCGCGCCTGGATCTTGACGTGCAAAACGGGGCAATCAAGGGTTTTCGCTACAAATTGATCCCGTTGTTTGCCGACGCTATTAAGCCGGACGCAGAGATGGCCGCAGCGATTGCCAAGGCGCGCGCGCCTTACGTCAAGGAGCTTGGTCGCGAAGTCGGGCGTGCCGATTCCGTGTTGTACCGGCGTGGCAATTTCAACGGCACGTTTGACGATCTGATTTGTGCCGCACTCCTGAAGGAACGGGATGCCGAAATCGCACTCTCGCCCGGATTCCGGTGGGGCACCAGCGTCCTGCCGGGCCAGGCGATTACGATCGAGGATATTCACAACGCGACGGCGATTACCTATCCGCAAGTCTATCGAGTATCGATGACCGGCGAACGGCTGAAAGATATTCTCGAAGACGTCGCCGACAACCTGTTCAATCCCGATCCCTACTATCAGCAGGGCGGGGACATGGTGCGCTGTGGCGGGCTCGGCTATGCGATCGATATTGCAAAGCCGATGGGGCAACGCATTTCGGCGATGACGCACCTTAAATCCGGCAAGCCGATCGAACCGAAGAAAGAGTACATGGTCGCCGGCTGGGCAAGCGTGAATGAAGGCACCGAAGGTCCGCCCGTCTGGGATCTGGTCGAGCGGTTTACAGCCGCGGAAAAGACCGTGCGGATTGTGCCCAATACGAGTGTGAAAATTTCCGGGGGTTAAGCGCGAATTCCGTTACATTCAAAAAAAAGAATGTGATATGAGGCTGTCTGCGAATTGATTGCCGGGAGATGTCGTTGACAGACCCGATCGACACAACGCGGGCCTCGCGCCGGCGCTTTCTTGCGGCTGCCGTAGGGCTTGCTGCTGCAGGTGCAACAGCGGCGCGCGCCGACAATGCTAAAAATCTCCCGCCCAACGTTGCCGGTTGGACGCGCCAGCTCGGCGAGGGCGTTGGAGCGCGCGCTTACGGCACCCCGTCGAAATACGAAAAGAACGCTATCCGCCGCACCGTTCCCTGGCTTACCGCCACGCCGGAGTCATCGGTGGCGTTTACGCCACTGCATCAGCTTGACGGGATCATTACGCCAAATGGACTATGCTTTGAACGGCACCATGGCGGCATTGCCGAGATCAATCCCGACGACTACCGCCTGATGCTGCACGGGCTCGTCGATAGGCCGCTGATTTTCACGCTTGAGGAACTCAAGCGCCTCCCGCGCATCAACAAGATCTATTTCCTCGAATGCGCCGCTAATTCCGGCATGGAATGGCGCGGCGCTCAGCTCAATGGCTGCCAATACACGCACGGGATGATTCATTGCGTCCAATACACTGGCGTGTCGCTGAAGGTGTTGCTGGAGCAGGCCGGTGTTAAATCCAGTGCGAAATGGATCATGGCGGAGGGTGGCGATGCGGCGGCGATGAACCGCTCGATCCCGCTTCGCAAAGCGCTGGACGATTGCATGGTCGCCTACCGCATGAACGGAGAAATGCTGCGCCCGGAACAGGGTTATCCGGCGCGCCTGGTCGTGCCGGGGTGGGAAGGCAATGTCTGGGTGAAATGGCTGCGCCGCATAAAAGTCGGTGACCAGCCCTGGTTTACGCGTGAAGAAACCTCGAAGTACACCGACCTGCTTGAAAACGGCAAAGCGCGCCAGTTCACCTTCGTGATGGACGCAAAGTCCGTGATCACATCGCCGTCGCCGCAAGCGCCTGTAAAGCAGAAAGGTTTCAATGTGATATCCGGGCTCGCCTGGTCAGGCCGCGGCAAGGTCAAGCGCGTCGATATCTCGCTCGACGGCGGGCGCAATTGGCGCACAGCGCGCCTCGATGGCCCGATATTCGATCGAGCCTGCGTGCGCTTCTACTATGAATTCGACTGGAACGGCGAAGCGCTGCTCCTGCAGTCGCGGGCGATGGATGACACCGGCTACGTGCAGCCGAGCAAAGACGCCCTGCGCAAAATCCGCGGGGTCAATTCGATCTACCACAACAACGGGATCCAGACCTGGGCGCTCAAGCCGGACGGAGAGGTCGAGAATGTCGAGGTCGGGTAGGCACGTCATCATGCTTGCGGCGTCACTGGTACTTGTCGTGCCGGTGTTCGCGCAGGGGAAAAAAGACGCGCCCGTAAATTACGGTATTGGGCACCTGGCCACGGCGGAGCAGATCGCCGGCTGGAACATAGACATACGTCCCGACGGGCAGGGCGCTCCACCCGGCCGTGGATCGGTGAAGGATGGCGAAAAGGTTTATCTCGATAAGTGCGCTGCGTGCCATGGCGAGTTCGGTGAAAGCGCCGGACGCTGGCCGCAACTCGCGCAGGGTAAGGGGACGCTCGCTTCGCATGATCCGGTAAAGACCGTAGGCTCGTATTTTCCATATGTTTCAAGTGTCTTCGACTACGTCCGACGGGCGATGCCCTTCGGCGATTCTCAATCACTCACCAATGATGAACTCTATGCGGTGGTTGCTTACGTGCTCAATCTCAACGACATCGTCGACGACAAATTTGTGCTGTCGAGAGAGACCTGGGCTTCGGTGAAGATGCCGAACCAAAGCGGATTCTACGATGACGACCGCAAGAAGACCGAGAAGGCCTTTTGGAATCCCGATCCGTGCATGAAGAACTGCAGTCCGCCGGTGAAGATTACCGGCCGCGCGCAGGCGGTCGACGTAACCCCGGACGAGAAGACGCAAAAGCGTGGGGTGGAGTAGCGCGACGGCATCATTTCGCTTATGACATTCTGGCAATTTTAACGTTCAGCCGGATTTCGCATGGCCAAACTCAATTTATCAGTGGCGGTCGGCCCATACGATCGCACACGCGCACTGATCGATGGGACTGTGCAGATCGACGGCGTCAAGCCAGCCTGCATGACGCTATCGCCCGAAGAGATCTTCTTTCGCGCCTTCCGGCAGGCGGAATTCGATATCTGCGAGTTGTCGCTGTCGAGCTTTACTGTGAAGACCGCGCAGGGCAATTGCCCTTACGTCGGCGTCCCGGCGTTCGTCTCGCGCGCGTTCCGCCATACGTCGATCTATGTGCGTACCGATCGCATCAAGAAGCCGAGCGATCTCAACGGGAAAAGAGTCGGCGTGCCAGAATATCAGCTGACCGCAAACGTTTGGGCGCGCGCGATTCTGGAAGATGATCACGGAGTAAAGCCTTCCGATATCCATTGGGTGCGCGGCGGTATCAAGGATGCTGACCGGCCGGAAAAGATCAGCATAAAGCTGCCGGCTGATGTGAAACTCGAGGACGCGCCCAAAGGTAAGTCGATTTCTGCGCTTTTGGCAGAAGGTGCAATCGATGGTTTTATTGCGCCGCGTCCCCCGTCGTTGCCGAAAGACACACCGAATGTTGGTTGGCTATTTCCAGACCCAGTAGCGGCAGCGAAGGACTATTTTAAGCGCACTGGCATTTTTCCGATTATGCATCTCGTCGGCGTGCGGCGCTCCCTTGCCGAGAAGCATCCCTGGTTGCCGGGAGCCGTGTTCAAAGCATTCGAACTGGCGAAAAAAGTGGCGCTGGATCAATTGAACGACACCTCGGCGACTAAGGTAACCCTGCCGTTTGTGGAAGAACGCTTGATGGAAGCGCGTGCGCTCATGGGCGAGGACTTCTGGTCCTACGGCGTTGCGGCCAACCGTAAAACGTTGGAGACCTTCCTGCGTCACCATCATTCGCAAGGGCTGTCGCCGCGTTTAGTAACGCCGGAGGAAATGTTTCATCCCGGGACGCTTGAGATCTTCAAGCTGTAGGATTTTCAATGGCCAAACTTCGTATCTTGAGCGGCGGTGCGCCGAAAGAAATCTTCTTGAAATTGAGGCCGCGATTTGAGCAGCGGTCTGGCAATACAGTTGAATACGTATTTGCGGTGATGTCGGCCTTGCGAGGCAAGGTCGCGGCAGGTGAACCGGCAGACGTCCTCGTCATGCCGACCAATATCCTGGATGAGTACCAAAACGCCGGGGTGGTTCGTGCGCAGGGTCGCGCCATCCTTGGTCTGGTCAGCGTCAACGCGGTGGTTCGCACCGGTGCGCCGAAGCCGGACCTTTCAACGTCGGATAAGGTCAAGCAGGCGATGCTCAATAGCCGCGCCATTACCCATGCCACGCCAGGCGCTACGCCCAGTGGCACGCATATGGGTAAGCTGATTGAGCAGATGGGCATCGCGGGCCTGATGAAGGGCAGGATCATTCACCGGCCGGCGCTTGAAGGCGGTGTGCAACTCGTCGCGAGCGGGGAGGCGGACATCGGCTTCTACCCGAAGAGCGAGGTGATCAATACTGATGGCCTGACCGTTGCCGGCCCGCTGCCGGCCTCGATTCAGCTCACGACCATTTATGGAGCCGCGGTGACTGGCGCGAGCCCCTCAGCGGATGCCAGTTCTGGATTTATTGCCTTTATGGCCGATCCCGCACATCGCGCGGAGTGGACGCTGGGCGGCTTTGATCCGCCGCCCTAGCTTTTGGCGGGCTTTAGTTTCACGTGGATGTTCTTCTCCTGCGTGAAGGCGAGCATTTCTTCGAAGCACTCTTCCCGGCCGAGACCTGACTGCTTGAAACCACCGAACGGTGCCCCGAGAAAGTGTTTGCTCACTTCATTGACCCACACATAGCCCGCCTGAACTGCAAGCGCAGTACGATGTGCGGTTGACAGGTCGTTGGTCCAGATCGAGGCCGTCAGGCCGTATTCGACAGAATTGACCGTTTCCAGCATTTTCGCCTCGTCGGTCCATTTGAACACGCCAAGGACGGGCCCGAAAATTTCTTCGCGCGCGATCCGATTCTTTTCCGTCACGGCGAAGACGGTCGGTTCGATAAAGTACCCGTCTTTAAGCGCGGGATCTGCCGGCGGTCCGCCGCCTGTTATAAGTTTCGCACCTTCGCTCTTTGCAGACTCGATGAAACTCATCACCCGGTCGAATTGCTGCTTTGAAACGATGGCGCCCATCGTTGTCGCGGGATCGGTAGGGATGCCGGGTTTGTAATATTTGATCTTTTCTTTTACGCGCGTAACCACGGCCTCGTAGATAGCCTCGTGAATGAAAGCACGGCTTGTTGAGCCGCAGGATTGGCCACACCAGGTGAAATTCATGCCGCCAATGACCGCTGCCGCAACTTCATCCGGATCCGCATCGCCATAAGCGATCAATGCGTTCTTGCCGCCCAGTTCGAGCATGGTGCGCTTGACCGTGTCGGACGCGGCCTTCATTACGGCGCGGCCGGTTGGGACGCTGCCGATCAGCGCAATCATCGCGACGTCTGGATGGCTTGCGAGCCTTTGCCCTGCTTCACGCCCGCCAGGCACGATATTGAAAACACCTGCCGGCAACAAGCCGCCGATCAGCTCGGCAAGGCGTAACGACGACAGAGGAGCTTGTTCTGGCGGCTTCACCACCACCGTATTGCCGGCGGCGAGAGGGGCGGCTGATTTGCCCGCGCAGAACATGAACGGGTGGTTGAAAGGGATAATGCGGCCGACGACGCCGAGAGGTTCGCGTACTGAAAAATTGACCACATCGGGTCCCATCGGGATTGATGAGCCTTTCATTTCAGTGACAAAGCCGGCGAAGAACTCCATTTGTGCCGCAGCGATCATCGCGTCGCTGACCATCTCCTTGACTGGATTGCCGCAGTCGGCGGCATCGATCATGGCAAGTTCATTGGCGTTCTGACGCAGGACTTCCGCGATACGACGAAGGATTTTGGCGCGTTCGAGCGGCAGTACACGCCGCCATTCCTTGAACGCGACCTTCGCTGCGGCGACCGCGGCGTCAATGTCGTCGGCGCCGGAGTCCGCGACCTTGCCGAGCGACTGGCCGCTGCCTGGGTTGATCGTATCGATAAAGCGTCCGGCCTTCGGCTCGTGCCAGCCGCCGCCGTAGTAAGGGCCACGATTCTTGGGAAGCACCACGGCTTGCGCGGAAGCGGACTTCGGGGAAACTGCGGTGGTCATGCTACTCACCCTGACGTAATGCGGCGCGCCGCTTATTTGCGTGGCGGAATTTGGATCAATTCCGCGATTTGTTCTTTGCTGAGCGGTGTCGGAATAAACTTCAGGTTCACCGCTTCCGGAATCAACGTATCGAGGCCATGAATTTGGTCCGGATTGACCAAACTTTTCGGAAAAAACTCGTCCCGAACGCGCTTGGCCATGATTTCCGGGACACCAACGAATTCTGCGCAATCTTTGATCACTTGCGGATTGCCTGAATACATATAGTCGATCGATTCGCGATAGGCGCGCATAAAGCGCTCAAGCACGTCCTTTCGATCTTTCAGAACGGCTACGTTTGCGACCAGAACTCTGATGGTCTGGCCGCGGACGAGAGTGGCATCTGTGGCCTTGGCGACGATGTGAATCTTGCCATCCTCGATCTCCTTGAGACCGAACGGTGGCGAGGCCCAGCCGACATCGACTTGGTCGGTCATTACCGCGGTCAGCGTCGCGCTCGGAGAGCCAGTGGTCTGGGTCTTAGCGCCTGTGAGTTTGAATTCGTCAATAAACGCGCGCACCACACTATGGGTCGACGATCCATTGCTCGAGTAGGCAATGGTGTGTCCGTTGGTGTCTTTGAGCGTTTTGATGTCCGAATTTTTGGCATACCAGTAATCGGCGGCGCCGGTCGCTTGTGCGCCAACGATACGCACTGGCGCTCCTTTGGCATAGGCCGCCATCGCGCCAAGAGTTCCGACCGCTAGCCCGAGGTCAACGCCACCGGCAATCACCGGCTGAAGGGTTTCACCGCTCCCCGACGTGTAAATCATTTCGAGTTGAAGGCCGTGCTTCTTGAAAATACCGGCCTTTTCGCCGAGATGGGTAATCGCAGTGTCCCAATTGCCACGCTGACCGATCGTCATCTTCACGAGATCATCGGCAACGGCCGAGCCAGTGAGCGCGCTCATCGCAATCGCAGCGGCGCCGAGTGTACGAAATTGTTTCATGATGCATCGGCCCTTTTTTCCGAACGACCTAGTTTCTTTTGATGGTATGCAATCCGCCAAGTCTTCCGATGAGCGCGTTCGCACCGATTGCCAGTACGAATAGCACGAACAGCATGGCGTACATCCGTGGCATATCGAAGGTACTGTAGGCATTGATGATCAGGAAACCGATGCCCTTGTTCGACAATTTTGTCTCGGCGAGAAGGGTGCCGATTAGCGCCACACCCAACCCAAGCCGTAGGCCGTTGATGATCGGATGTCGCATGGCTGGCAAATAGATTTTGCCAATCATTTGTGCAGTTGAAGCGCGGAAACTTTTTCCCACGCGGACAAGCACCTTGTCGATCTGGCGCATTCCGGCGGCGACCGAAAGCGCGATCGGGAAGAAGCAGGAAAGTGTGCCAAGCGCGACTTTCGATTCAGGCCCAACGCCAAACCACATGATCATGACGGGAAAGAAAATAATCTTGGGTGTCGGCCCGAGGTAGTAAATATAGTTTTCGAATGCTTTCGACAAAAATCGGTTGCTGCCGAGCAGAATGCCAACGGCGACTCCCGAGAGCCCGCCGATTGCGACTGCCGCACCGACTTCAGCGGCAGTAACACCCAGATTGTAATAGAAGCTTTGCCGTGTCAGCAGCTCCACGAGCGCGCGCCCGATCGCCATCAGCGATGGGACCACGTCGCGGTAAAGCCAGCCGGAGTGAGCCAGAAACTCCCATATCGCCAACACACTCAGGATGATGGCAACGCGCAGCAGCGTCACAGGGTTTACAAGTGGCGCGGCGACCGCCGCTTGTCTCAATCGACCGGTCTCAGCCATCGCTCGGCCTTCTCCAGTGCCATAAAGAACAGCACGCTGACTAAAATCACGAAGCTGATCGCGGCATAAGTGCCGGCGAGATCGTAGCGTTCGGCCAGATCATTAATAAGTTGCCCGAGGCCGCCATAGTTGATCAGGAATTCGACGCCGACGACGTTGATCAGTGCGAATATCAATCCGAGCCGCACGCCGACAAAAATAGTGGGCAGGGCCGCGGGAAACAGGATCTTCCAAAATTGCTGGGTGCTCGTCAGGTTGAAGCTCCTGCCAACGTTGACGAGCACTTTGCGCGTACTTGCCATCCCTTCGATCGTCTTCAGGATCACGGGAGGGAGCGCTGCAACGAATCCCATCATGATAATGGTCCAGGCGTTGCGGCCAAAGATCACCATGAACAAGGGGTAGGCCAAGACGACCGGCGCAGCGGCCAGCGCTGCGACCCACGTTTCGCATGCCTGCTGAAGTAGGCGATAGCGGTGCATGAGCACGCCACCTGCAACACCGAACACTGTGATCATGACTCCAGCTGTCAAACATTCGCCTGCGGTGATCATGAAGCGCCTGAACACATGCTCCTCAACGATGACGCGCCAAAAGCTCCCTCCGATTTCTGAGGGAGGCGGAACAATGAAGCGGCTGATAACGTCGCTACGGATCAGGATTTCCATCATCAACAGGAACGCGAGGAGCGTGCCGGCGCCAACTACGGTGGGGGCCAAATCGCGAGAACCTGTCCGGGCGGTAGCAGCTGTCATGTGTCCGCACTATCGTGATGGAGGACGTGCGCCTCTTCGTCTTTCATGCCGCGGCTGGCTTCTTCGCGCAGGTCGCTCCAAATCTCTGCAACGTAGCGCCCAAAGGCTTCACTCCCGACAATCTCCGAGGTGCGCGGTCTCGGCAGGTCGATGTCGACGATGCGTTTCACCTTTCCAGGCCGGTAAGTCATCACCAGGATTCGGTCCGACATTTGGACCGCCTCGGTGATGTTGTGCGTGATGAGGAGTGTGGTTTGCTTCAACTGTTGCTGGATTTGCAGCACCTTATCGCCGAGAAGGAGCCGTGTCTGCTCGTCGAGGGCGGCAAACGGCTCGTCCATCAATAAAATCTTCGGCTCAGAGGCGAGCGTACGGGCAAGAGATACGCGCTGGCGCATGCCACCGGACAATTCGCCGGGATAGCGGTTCTCGAAACCGTCGAGCCCCACCAGCTTGATGAAATGCCTTGCGCGTTCGGCGCGCTTTGCCTTCGGCATTCCGACAAGTTCGAGCGGAAAGGCGACATTGTCCGTGACCGTGCGCCATGGAAAGGTCGATTCCTCCTGGAACACCATTCCGATCGATTTGTGAGGGCCCGAAATGGTCTCCCCCGCGACGCTGACGACCCCCTCATGTTCACCCAATAAGCCACCAATCACATTGAACAAACTCGACTTGCCGCAGCCGGAGGGGCCGATCACCGAGAGAAATTCTCCGGGTCTGACATTGAAAGAGACGTCATCAACAGCCGTGATTGGTCCTTCGGCTGTCTCGAAACGTACGACTATATCGTCGACCACCAGGATGGCGTCTCCAGATGCGGAAGCTGGCGGCATCGCAGCTTTACTCACTCTTGCGTGTCATCGCCGCGGTCGTGGTGGCGGTGTATCCAGGTTCAACACGCACGTCGACGACAGCAACTGCGCCGCCTTCGACCGCGGCAATCGCTTTCTCGAAAGTCGGCATGAGATCGGCAATCGAATTCACCGGGCCGAAACCCTGAGCGCCTTGCGCGCGTGCCATAGCAGAGAGATCGATGTCCGGCTCTGATATCCGTTGACCAATCCAACGGTTTTCGACTGGCCGGTTGCGGATGCGGGCAACACGCTCCTGATGGAGTTCGTCGTTGAAGAACGACCGATTGTTCGCAACGACGATCAAAAGCGGGATACGGTAATGAGCTGCAGTCCAGAGTGCGGTGACTCCCATCAAGAAATCACCATCACCACAGACTGCGACGGGGAGGCGGCCGCTGCCCTTGAGCGCGAGAGCGGCGCCGACCGATATGCCAGGTCCACCGCCAACGCCGCCGCCACCATCCGAACCGAGATAGTCGAGCGGGTGACGAAAATGCCAGCTTGCACCGTTCCACGATAACGAAACGTGAGTCAGCGACGTTGGCCGCTCGCCGACCGCGCGGCGGAGCGCGTCGGCAAGGTGATCGACGGTGAGCTTGTCTTCGGCGGGCTTGGGAAACTCTTTGCTATCCGATGGCAGGGCGCGTGGCCCGCCCGGGCCAAGCGCAGCTACCAGAGTCGGTACCGCGGCATCCGGTTCGCAAGCGATGAAGACATCGACTGGCGGAAGGCCCTGGTAATCCATGCTCCAACCGTTGTGGAGCCGGTGATCGACAGAGACTTGCACGATCTTGGCGGTGACGTTTCCACCGACGGCTTTGAATGTCCCGGCAATATCGACCCAATCGAGACTAAGAATAACGTCGGCGGCTCGAATGGCGTCCGCTGCTTCGGTCGAGAGTACCGTTCCGCCGGGCGCACCTGCGTGTAAGGCGTGATCGGTTGGAAACGACGCACCTATCTTTAGGTCGGTCACGACACGGGCATTGAGTCGCTCTGCGAGCGTGACGCGCGCTTTCCAGGCATCGACGTCGCGCGACACTCGCCCGGCGAGGATCACAGGATGCTTGGCAATTCGCAGAAGCTCCGAGGCCTGCTGGATCACCTCCGCCGGCGCAGCACTTTCGACCACTGGCATGAATCGCTTGGCATCGATAGGTGCCACTGGCTCGGCGAGTTTGCTCTCCTGCATCTCGGCGTCGAGATTGACGTAAGTCGGTCCGCGCGGCGCAGTGTTGGCGATCCAGTTTGCGCGCAGGACGGCTTCCCGCGCGGCCACCGGTGACGCCGGCTGATCGTCCCATTTAGTATAACCGCGGATTAGGGCGCCTTGATCGCGCGCGGTGTGGATCCAATCAATCCACGGTCTCCGTTTCACCGCGTCAACCGGGCCCGTGGCGCCGAGCACCACCATGGGCATACGGTCGCACCAGGCGTTGAAGAAGGCCATAGTTGCATGCATCAGGCCGACGTTTGAATGTACGGCCGCGGCCATCGCCTTGCCGGTTACCTTGGCATAGCCATGTGCGATTGCGACCGCACTTTCCTCATGCAGGCAGAGAAGCATTTGCGGCCGTTCATTGCCGAGATAATTGACCAAGCTATCGTGCAGGCCGCGATAGCTCGCGCCAGGATTGAGTGCGATATACGGGATGTCGGTCGCACGCAGTGCGTCTGCCACCACGTCGCTGCCGAAACCCGGCGCGTTGACCCCGGCTGGAACCGGCCGGTCGATCTCCGACAGGCTTTCACCGGGTGGCCGTAACTTAGTGCTATCGCTTCTCTTACTCGACACGTTTTTGTCTCGCCATCTTCCGCCCGGCGGGCGGATGGGCGGCATCCAACCGGATTACGAGCCCTGACGCAATCGGGCGAGCAATTTCAGTCCGGCATAGCCGTCGGCCGGGTCCATAGCGACTTTTCTCTGATAGGCAAGGATGGCCCTGATCGTGTCGCTGCCGGTGCGTCCGTCGATGCCATCGGTCTTGAAACCCTGCTCATTGAGCCTACGTTGAATTTCCTTGACCTCTTCCAGCGTCGGCGCGCGTTCCCCGCCAGGAAACTGCTGATGGAACGGTGGGTCACCGCGAATCAGATCGCCGAGATGGCACAGTGCCAGCGTGTAGCTGGTCGATGGGTTGTACGAATGAACCGCACGGAAATTTTGACCAACCAGAAATGCTGGCCCGCCAGAGACAGGTAGCCAGAGTTTAACCTGGTCGGCTGGCCGCGCAAATGCTTTGCCATCAGCGCGGCGCACCCCGAGTTCTTCCCATTTAGAGTAGGTGCGCATGGTCCGATTATTGGCGAGGCGAGTATGCTTTGCGGAGAGAGTCACCTCACAGCCCCAAGCTTCGCCGCGACGATATTTCCCCCGTTCGAGCAGATAGCGGGCGGTGCCGGCCAATGAATCATCCGGTTTTCCGAACGGTGAGGTGCGTCCGTCGTGGTCGTAGTCGACGCCCATGTGCAGCCAAACTTCCGGCATCCATTGGGTGTGACCCATGGCGCCTGCCCACGACCCAATCATGTCTGCAGGCTGCGCCCATCCTCGGTCGACAATACTAAGCGCATTGAGCAGTTCGGCTTCCCAATAGGCTCGACGCCGAGATTCCCCCCATGCCAAGGCGGCCAGCGCGGGAATCACCGGTCGCATATATTTTGGATTCGCTACGACGTCGCCAAAGGACGATTCCATCCCCCAAAGACCAAGCAAGATGTAACGGTCGACTCCGTAGTCTTTCTCTATGCGCGAAAGCAGGCCGGCATATTCTTTCGCGCGCTCTTTACCGGTGATAACGCGCCACCCCGAACAACGTCGGTTGATGTATTGCCACATCAGCTCGGTGAATTCCGGCTGCGCACGATATTCTTCAAACACGCCGACGTCGGGTGTCAGCGTACCCATCACCCTGTCATAGGTTTGTTCCGAGATTCCACGGCTGAGAGCGCGAGCCCGGAATTTTGCGACCCAGTGTGCGAAGGCAGGCGACTGCGCCCCGAAAGTGCGGTCGCCAAACGTAAGCCACACGGCGCCGCCTAGCACTGCAGCCAGCAGCGCGCGTCGCGTCGCGGTAGAGGCGGGCAGGGCGTCTCGGTAGATTCGTGACATCGCGACATTCTAGTTGCAGCGCGCATATGCACAATGCGCCCGGCGCATTAGCTGTCGCTATGGCTGCGTCTTTTGCGCGCATGTCGCGATTTTTTGCGGGGCTTCTCCTTCGCATGGTGCGATTTTTCGCTGGTTGCGACGGACGCCTCCGTTTGCGTCGGCAGAGCGTGCGCATCCGCAGGCTTTTCGTCCGGATGCTGGATAACCGGCGGGACCCCAGCCACGGCGGGCGCTGGATCGCTGTCTTTGATTTCGGTTCCGCGTGCGCCGATGAGCCGCTCATAGGCGGAAACCAGCGTCATGTACGGGTTCACGAATACCCATCCAACTTTTGTCGGCACCTGCATGTCGAAATGCAGATGATAGGTGGTGCCGCGTTCGCCGTTATTGTAGTTGCCGACTTTGCCAATCACTTCGCCTGCGTGGACCAGCTTTCCGCTAACAATACCATCGGCGTCAAGCAGGTTTGGGTTCATGTGCATATAACGCACGCGGACATGCGCGTCCGCCGTATTGACGAACAGATAGACGGCCTCTTGCTTGCGTGCGCGTAAAATAAACCCGTCATGGGCGGCGACAACGTCATGCTGATAGGGCAAACAACGATCGGCGCCGTCGTTGAAAAGCGTGCACGAGCTCGGGCGAATGTCCTGGCCCTGATGGCCCTCTCCGCCTGGACATTGGCCAACGAAGTAGCGGCGATGTTCACAAAAATTATCGCGCCAGGGGTAAGAGTAGTTGCCCGGGGCACTCTCATTGAAGGCCAGCGGCCGCCCATTCACATTGCACGAATACGATTGATCCTTTTTGCGCGGGTTGCGAACAGAGCGGCCAGTGAAATCGCAATCGCCCCAATTATTGAAAGATTGGGAATTAGCAAAGTCAGGGGCATCTTTTAAAGGAAACCGCAGCCGCGCATAGACGGTGTAGTCGGCGCGACCGCCAACGTCCTTCTTTAATCCTGTGTTGGGAATCAAAAAGCCGGGACTGAAGTATGTGAACTCCGTCGAATTGTCTTTTGGCCTGTCC
>JBATYN010000590.1:0-6319 GCA_049674125.1 Pseudolabrys sp.
GGCTTGAGAATCGCCCAGCCAGGACGGAAGGGGCGAATCGCCAGAGTCGGTTAAACCCGACTCTTAAACTAGGACATGAGACTGGTCGTGGCCAAAAAACCACTCTCAGGCAATATCTTACGCCGATTCGGGCGCATTTGCCTACGGCACGCTTGCCAGAGAGAATCAGGTTTTGTTAACCATGGCCGGATAGTGTCGAATCGGTTTGTCCCACCGCGTTTTTTCACACTCGCCGCCTATGCGGCGCTGACCTGAAGCCCGGCTGCGGCGAGAAGGGGACTTAAATGCGCGTTTTACTCATTGAAGACGACAGCGCGACGGCCCAATCCATCGAGCTCATGCTCAAATCCGAGAGTTTCAACGTCTATACGACGGATCTCGGGGAAGAAGGCGTCGACCTCGGCAAGCTCTACGACTACGACATCATCCTGCTGGACCTGAACCTGCCCGACATGTCGGGTTTCGAGGTCCTGCGTTCCCTCCGCGTCTCAAAAGTTAAGACGCCGATCCTGATCCTCTCCGGCCTCGCCGGGATCGAGGACAAGGTCAAAGGTCTCGGTTTCGGCGCCGACGACTACATGACCAAGCCATTCCACAAAGATGAACTGATCGCGCGCATCCACGCGATCGTTCGCCGCTCGAAGGGACACGCGCAGTCGGTCATCAACACCGGCGATCTCGTGGTCAATCTCGACACCAAGACGGTCGAGGTTGGCGGCCAGCGCGTGCACCTCACCGGCAAGGAATACCAGATGCTCGAGCTGCTTTCCCTGCGCAAAGGGACGACGCTCACCAAGGAGATGTTCCTCAATCATCTCTACGGCGGCATGGACGAGCCCGAGCTCAAGATCATCGATGTCTTTATCTGCAAGCTGCGCAAGAAGCTCGCCAACGCCTCCTCCGGAAAGAACTACATCGAGACCGTGTGGGGCCGCGGCTATGTTCTGCGCGAGCCGACAGAGGCGGACGAAAGAATTCCAGCCTAGCCAGGGTTTCCCCGCGTTGAGTAGGGAGCTTTCGGGCTCTCTCCCATCCAAACTTAACCCCGCCGGAAATGGCGGGGTTTTTTCTTTGGATGCACCGGCTTTGCTACATGGCTACATGCCGAGGTACGCCGCCTGCACCTGCTTGTTGTTGGCCAATTCCGCGCTGGTGCCGTGCATGATCACCTTGCCGCTTTCGAGCACGTAGGCTCGCTGCACCAGGCTCAATGCGCGGCTTACATTTTGCTCGACGAGCAAGATCGCCGTGCCCATGGCGTGGATTTCCTGGATCTTCTGGAAGGTGACGTCGGTCACGACCGGAGCAAGCCCCAGAGACGGTTCGTCGAGCATCAGCAAACGTGGCTTGAGCATCAGGCCCCGGCCCACGGCGAGCATCTGCTGCTCACCGCCGCTCATGGTGCCGGCGAGCTGCTTGCGGCGCTCCGCCAGCACCGGGAATATTCCGAAGACCAGTTCGAGCGTTCGCGCACGCTCGGCCTTGGCTCTCGGCACATAGGCCCCGATTTCGAGGTTTTCCTGCACGGTCATATCGGGAAAGACCTGCCGTCCTTCGGGAACGTGCGCGATCCCCAGCTCGGCGATCTTGTAAGGCGGCAACGACGCCGTGTTCTTGCCCAAAAAGGTGATGGTGCCCGACGTCAGCCGGACCAGGCCCGAAATAGCCCGTAATGTCGTGCTTTTCCCTGCCCCGTTCGCGCCCAGCAGGCCGACGGCTTCCCCCTGCCCGACCTCGATGCTGACGTTACCGACAGCCGGGACCGACCCGTAACTCGCGCTCACTCCGGCGAGCGATAACACTAGGCCTCTCCCGCAGTCGCGACGTGCACGTAGCCGGTTCCGAGATACGCGCGGACGACGTCCTGGTTTGCGACCACTTCGTTGGGGTTGCCTTCGGCGATTTTCTGTCCGTGATCGAGCACCACGATATGACGGGCAACGGCCATGATCGCGCGCATCACGTGCTCGACAATGACGATTGTCAGTCCGCGTTTCGAAAGCTTTCCGACCAACGCAACCGCCTGATCGATCTCCGAAGGGTTCAGCCCGGCCATCACCTCATCGAGGAGGAGAACCCGGGGCTGTGTCGCGAGGGCGCGTGCCATTTCAAGCCGGCGCTGGTCGATCGTTGTCAGGTCGCGCGCCGCTGAATGCTCCTTCGCCGAAAGACCGACAAATTCGATCGCTTCGCGGGCGCCTTTGCGCGCAACATCGGTGTTCCTGTCGCGCAGGAATGCGCCCGTCATGACATTCGCCAATACGGTCATTCCGCCAAACGGCCGCGCCACCTGAAATGTGCGCGCGAGGCCATGCGCGCAGATGCCGTGCGGTCTCAAACCGACGATCTCGCGGCCGAAGGCCAGGACGGACCCCGTGTCAGGCCGATGGTAACCCGTGATCAGGTTGAAACTCGTCGTCTTGCCGGCGCCGTTTGGCCCAATGAGCGCGACGGTCTCACCTTCCTTGACGGAAAAGCTGACATCCTGAACGGCGCGCAGCCCGCCGAAGCGCTTGCTGAGATTGCGGATGACGAGTGCTTCAGCCATCGAGAACCGCCTTGACCGTCCCGCCGTGAGCGCGAACGCGGCGTTCGTAGGTCTCCGTGACGAAGCCCATGATCCCGGTGGGGCGCCACAGGATCACCGCCATCAGGATGAGGCTGTACACCGTCAGCTGGATGCCGCCGGTTGAACTGCCCAGCCAGCTTTGCAGCAGCGCAGAGGTCGCTTCCAGGAGAACAGTGCCGATCACCGGCCCCCATAGCGTCCCTATTCCGCCGACAATCGACACAAGAGCTGCTTCGATTGAGATGCTGAAATTGAACGCGGTCGCGGGGTCGATGAAGTAGATGTACTGCGTGTAAAATGTGCCGGCCAAAGCCGTGAGGAACGCGCTCACCATATAGATGTCGCGCTTGACCCGCGGCGCATTCACCCCGACGGCCTCGGCCGCGTCTTCATCCTCGCCTATGGCGACGAGGTAAAAGCCCATCCACGATTTCTCGATCCGGTAGGTGATCGCAAGCCCGATCGCGAGCAGTCCCAGCGCCAGGTAGTAATAAGCAGCCTTGGCCTCGAACTGCATCATCAGCGGCGCATTGCCGAGGTTGGGGATGGTCGTGCCTTCCGCGCCCCAGGCGAAATCGCGGAATTTAAGAAAGAGCAGCATCAGGACTTGCGCTGTCGCAATCGTGGCGATCGCGAAGTATGGCCCGCGCAGGCGGAAGCACAGCCAGCCAATCGGCAGGCTTGCTAACATCGCCACAACGCCGCCCGCGATCATGCCGATCCAGGGGGAAATACCGAAATCGATCTGCAAGATGGTCGAGGTATACGCGCCGAGTCCGAAATAGGCTGCATGGCCCAACGAAAGCTGCTTGGCGTAGCCGCCCATGAGATTCCAGGCGACCCCAATGAAAGAGAACAGCAGCACGCGGATGAAGATATCGATCGCGAATGCACTCTTTAAGACGAGGGGCAGCGCAAGGAGAACGATCACGCCGGCGATAAGCCAATAGACGCCTTTGCCCTTCAGCACTGAGATCATCAGCGCGCTCTCCCGCCGGCGAGGCCGTTCGGCCGGAAGGCCAATGTCAGCAGAAGCATCGCGAAGACCACGATCAATCCGGAATCAGCGCCGACGAACTGGATGCCGAGGGACTCGGCTACCCCCATCATCAGGCTGGCGATTAACGCGCCGATGACGTTGCCGAGCGTGCCCAGAACCACCGCGACGAATGCCATCAGAGTGAACACCTGCCCGACCATTGGATAAGCCGGATAAAACGGCATCAGCAATGAGCCCGCAGCGCCAGCGAGCGCCAGCGCGACACCGAACGCAACGCAGAACACGCGATTGGGATTGATGCCCATCAGCATCGCGACTTCGGGCTTCTGCGCCGCCGCACGCATCGCTTTGCCGAGATCGGTCGTGTGCAGGAACAGCCAGAGACCCGCGCTCAAGACCATTGCGAGCACAAAGGCAAAGAGTTTCGCCAGCGGAATGTAGAGGCCCCCGATGTGAAGCGCCTCGTCCGAATACCAGGTGTGGACCGTCCGGTAATTCGCCGTCAGCACCATCAGCGCAATATTCAGGATCAGCAGCGACAGCGCGAAGGTGAGGAATATCTGGGGCATGTCGTTGAGCCCCAGAACCCTGCGGATCAGGAAATGCTGCACGAGCACGCCGATAACGAACAGCACCGGCATCGACACGACGAGCGAGACGATCGGATCGATGCCGAATTGTGTGGCCAGGAAAAAGCTGATGTACATCCCGATCATCACAAATTCGCCCTGGGCGAAATTGACGATCTTGACGACGCCAAACACCAGCGTCACGCCGATGCTGACCAGCGCGTAAATTCCGCCGATAAGCAGGCCGTTGATAACGGCCTGGACCACGATTTCCAGCATCGTGTGGCGCGCTTAGCTTTTCATCAAAGGCGCGCGCGCGTCTTCCTTCGGGAAGATGCTCGCGAGATCGCCCTTTTGCCACTGCACGCCGACCGGATGGCCATAGACGTTCTTGCCGTCGGGGCCGAACTTCACTTTCCCGCCGGGAGCCATCGCGGCGAACCCCGATGAGACGTCCAGCGTCGAGAGCGCATCGCGCACCTTTTGCGGATCGGTAGACGCAGCGCGTTCAAGAGCATCGGCGAGCATGAATGTCTGCGCGACGAGGCCGCCGCCGTACTCAAACAGGAACTCTCAGTAACGCTTCTTGTATTCGGCGTTCACTTTCTGCGCATTGTCATCCACGTCGTGGTTCCAGTGCGCGACGCCTTGCAGGCCTTCCGCGAGCGTGCCGACGTTCTTGTAGAAATCCGGAACGACGAAGCCGCCGGAACCACCGTTAATTCCGACCTTGAGACCGATCTGTTTGACCGTACGTACGATCAGGATCAGGTCGTTCAGGTAAGAGACCGAGAACAACATATCCGCGCCCGAGGCCTTGACCTTGTTGAGGAGCGGTCCGGCATCGGCAAACCCCGCCGAATACGGCTCGAACAGGACGATCTCCACGCCCTCGCCCGGCGCCAGCTCTTTCAAGCCGTTTGATGTCGACGTGCCGAACGCGGTGTTTTCGAAGATCACCGCCACCTTCGGCTTGTCGCTCACCAGCCTCGACATTTGCAGCTGCGCTTTTGCGAATTGCGATGCGCGCGCAAAAGGCGTGAAGGTGTATTGGCGGCCCTTGTTGAGTAGGTCCGAGCTTGACCCGGTAATGATCGCGACCTTCGCCCGTTCGGCCACTTCGCTCGCAATCAGCGTCAACGCACTGGCGTAGCAGCCGTGAATGGCTGACAGCTTGTTGCCGGAAATCAGACGATCGGTCTCGGTGCGGGTGACGGTGGTGTCACTTTGCACATCCGAGATGATCAAATTGAGCTTGGCGCCGCCGAGAGACTTGATGCCGCCGGCCTCGTTGACCATCTCGACTGCGAGTTTGGCCGCATTGACGCACGCCTGACCAATTTGCGCGAAGCTGCCGGTGACCGGATAGAGCCCGCCGATATTCACGGGATCGGCCGCCCAGCCCCTGAGCGGATAAGCGCCGAATGCTGCCGCGGCGGCCGCGCCGCCACCGGCCTTGATGAGGAAATCTCTGCGGTTTTGGCCCTTGGATGTCGTCCGACGCTTCGATGGTTTCATCGTTTCCCCCTACTAGGTCGAATTACCTGATGATTTTTTGGACCTATGGAAGGGAAGCCTATTGCATCGAGAGAGCCCGATCCAGCCGGGGCCCGGCCCGAAATCGACCGTCAAGCACGTGAGATTCAGCGCTAGGGCTTGACCCGGATGATTTTCCAGCCGCGCTTGGTGATCTCTCCGGCAGCCAGCGGCGTCACAGCACCTGTCGTGGCAAGCACCGGGACAGCGCTCGGCTTGGCGCGCTGAATTTCGGTGGTCGCGGCAATGAATGTGCGTTGCTGGATATCGGTCCAGGAGATGTCATCGACCACAAAGGCCGCGACAACGCTGCCATTGCGCGTCACGTTGATCGGCTGACCTGCCACGGAAATGAACGATACGATGCCGCCCAGCTCCGCACTGTGCGCCGCGAGGATTTGCGCGCGGCGGCGCTGGTAGAACGCCACATTGCGTGAGCTGGCATCGGCGGCGCGCGCGACGAAAGCGGACGTGTTCTCCGCATTCAATTGCTTGAGCGCGAGCGCCATGATCAGCAGATCGGCGGGCGTATAATTCCGGTTTTCGAGAAGTTTATCTGCTGTTTCCTCGGGGACACCGAGCGATGAAAGAATCGTGCGCACCTGGGCAATAAGCTGCGCTGCCGTCTTGTCGCGCAAAATATCC
>JBATYN010000591.1:0-9055 GCA_049674125.1 Pseudolabrys sp.
GTGCTCCGCCTTCTTGCGACCGCGGTCCATCGCCGCGCGCATGAATTTTATGGTCTCCGCCAGCCCCTCAAAGATCGCCTCCCCGATCAGAAAATGACCGATGTTGAGCTCGACAACTTGCGGCAGCGCGGCAATTGTCTCGGCGGTCGCGTAATCGAGGCCATGTCCCGCATGTACTTCCAAGCCCAGTTCGTGCGCCAATATTGCGCCGCTGCGGATGCGACCCCACTCTTCTTCGGCTGCCTTCTGGTTTTTTTCGACAAGTGCCTCACACCAGGCGCCGACGTGGATCTCGACAACCGGAGCGCGCAGTTTCGCCGCGGCTTCGAACTGGCGCGGCTCGGCGGCCACAAATAGCGACACACGAATGCCCGCATCACTCAATCTATGGACGAACGGCGCTAGATGATTGTGCTGTCCGGCGGCATCCAGGCCGCCCTCGGTTGTTCGCTCGCTACGCTTTTCCGGAACAATGCAAACTGCATGCGGCTTGGATTTGATCGCGATATCCAGCATCTCGCTGGTAGCCGCCATTTCCAGATTTAGCGGCTTATCAATTTCGGCCATAAGCCGCACAACGTCGTCGTCCCGAATGTGACGACGGTCTTCGCGCAGATGGGCAGTGATGCCATCGCAGCCTGCCGCGATCACGAGCTTGGCTGCACGAACAGGATCGGGGTTGCGCCCGCCGCGCGCGTTGCGAATGGTCGCGACATGATCGACATTGACGCCAAGACGAAGACGATTCATGCGCTAGCCGTTTACTCGTTCCGCCTTGGCTACCACTGACTTGGCGCGTAACTGCGCGAGGATGGCGGTGAGATGCTTGAGGTCGTAGACCTCAAGATCGATCATCACATCCGTAAAATCGGGCGCTTGCCGCGTCATGCGTATGTTGTCGATATTGCCGTCATGCTCGGCGATGACTTGCGCGATTTGCGCCAGCGAGCCTGGCTCGTTGACAGACTGGATCGCGATACGCGCAGGAAACCGCTGCGGTGTCCGCTCCTCCTCGTCCCAGCGCACATCGAGCCAGCGCTCCGGCCTGTCTTCGAATTCGCTCAAAGCCGGCGACTGGATCGGATATATTGTAATGCCCTCGCCAGGGGTGAGAATCCCGACAATGCGGTCACCAGGAACCGCGCCTCCGTTGGGGGCGAAACGTACCGGCAGATCACCATTGATACCGCGAATCGGAATCGCCGGTCCCAACGCACTGTCCGGCACTTTGAATTTGACCGACGTGAGTTTCTTTAGTCCGAACCACCCACTCTCCGATTTAGGCTTGGCGGCCATCGCAGCGGCGCGCTCTTCTTTGTAATCGGGATACATGGCGCGAGCGACATCGGACGCCTTGAGCTCGCTGCGGCCGACCGCTGCCATAACGTCATCAATCGATGCACGCGCCAACCTTGCCAGGGCTCCCGTGAGATTTTCGTCCGAATAGGCAATCTTGGCGCGCTGGAACAATCGCTCGACGATCCGGCGGCCTAACCCGGCATATTGCTTGCGCACGGCGACACGCGTTGCGCGCCGAATCGCCGCACGCGCCTTGCCGGTGACGACAATTGATTCCCACGCGGCCGGCGGCGCGGTTTGCGCTTTCGAGGTGATAATCTCGACCTCGTCGCCATTCACGAGCTCAGACGTCAACGGCGCGATCTGACCGTTGATCTTGCAACCGATCGCCATATTGCCGACATCGGTATGAACCGCATACGCAAAATCGATTGGTGTCGCCTTGCGAGGCAGTGCGATCAACTTGCCCTTCGGGCTAAAACAAAACACCTGATCATGAAACAACTCGAGCTTGGTATGTTCGAGGAATTCTTCAGGATTTGAACCTTCCGCCAGCAACTCAATAGTACGGCGCAGCCAAGCATAAGCGGTCGATTCCCGCGACAGCAATTCGGTCGGCGAGCCGACGTTGTCTTTATACAAAGCATGCGCGGCGATGCCGTATTCGGCGATTTCGTGCATCCCAACCGTGCGAATTTGCAGTTCAACGCGCTGCTTGCTCGGTCCGATCACCGTCGTGTGGATCGAGCGATAGTCGTTCCCTTTCGGTGTCGAGATGTAATCCTTGAAGCGCCCCGGCACCGTCGGCCATGCGCTGTGGACGATGCCAAGCGCTTGATAACAGTCGGCCAGCGTCTTCACGACGACACGAAAACCAAAAATATCGGACAACTGTTCGAAGCCGACAGATTTTCGCTCCATCTTGCGCCAGATTGAATAGGCGCGCTTGCGGCGTCCGACGACGCGCGCCTCGATCCCGCGGTCGGCGAGTTTCTTCGTGAGCTGCTTTTCAATCTCAGAGATCAAAAGCTTGCTGCGTTCGCTGAGAGCGTTAAGGCGCGCAGTCACAACGGCATAGGCTTCCGGATAAAGTTCCCGGAATGCGAGATCATCAAGCTCCTCCCGCATCTCATGCATGCCCATGCGGCCAGCGAGAGGCGCATAGATTTCCAACGTCTCTTCGGCGGCACGTCGGCGCGCATCGGGCGGCATGTACTCGAGCGTGCGCATATTGTGCAGCCGGTCGGCGAGCTTGATCAGCAGCACGCGGACGTCAGCAGCAATCGCCAGCAGCAGCTTGCGAAGGTTTTCTGCCTGCTTTGCCTCTTTGGTGACCAGATCAAGTTTTTTCAGTTTGGTCAGACCTTCGACCAACGTGCCGATATCGCGCCCAAACAAGCTGTCGATCTCCGCGCGCGTAGCCTCTGTGTCCTCGATCGTGTCGTGCAGCAATGCGGCCGCGATGGTTGCGTCGTCGAGCTTGAGGTCGGTCAGGATCGCCGCCACCTCGATCGGGTGTGAAAAATAGGGATCACCCGACGCGCGGCGCTGCTCACCATGAGCCTTCATGGCGTAGACATAAGCGCGATTGAGCAGCGCTTCGTTCGTGTTCGGGTTGTAGCGGCGGACCCGTTCGATCAGGTCGTACTGGCGCATCATCGGGGGCTTTCGCGACGGCGCCGGCTTTTCCGCAGTCTGCGTGCCCACCGCAACAGCCGGGGGGCGCGGCGCCCGTATCGGGGCCTGCTTTTGCATCCGCGGAAGGTCCGAGCGCGTACGCGCCATATCTGCTGTCTCGCAGCTGCCGGTGACGAACTACCTCACGATATCACGTGGCCGCGTCATAGCAGCAAGGCTTTGCCAATCTGGTTGATAAATAGGCGACGGCCCCGGCGTTTGGCCGGGCCGATGCAGAAAATTGAAGGCAATGCCGAAATGCGGGCCTATTCGGCCTCTTCTTCCGGCGGCTCTTCCGGCGGCGCCAAACCTTCGAGGCCCTTGAGGAGCTCTTCTTCAGTCATACGGTCGGCGGTTACCTCGGTGTCGTCAGAATCCACACTTGCGCCCGCACCCGCGCCAATCAGCGGTACTTCGGGCTCCGGTTCGTCGACTTCGACGTACTTCTGCAAGCTGTGAATGAGGTCTTCCTTGAGGTCGCCGGGCGACACTGTGGTATCGGCGATTTCGCGCAATGCCACGACTGGATTTTTGTCGTTGTCGCGCTCAACGGTAATCTGCGATCCGGATGAGATCATCCGCGCCCGGTGGCTCGCCAGGAGGACGAGGTCGAAGCGGTTCTCTACCTTATCGATGCAATCTTCTACGGTGACACGGGCCATCGGCTCGCCACTCCATCTGGTGGAACTTGTCGTGAATTGGACTGCTAGGTATCCTCTAGCGCATAGAATTTCAAGCATTTTTGTCTTGGTTTAGCCGCAACCGTCTGTTACTCGACAATTGCGCGGTCACAAGCAAGCCGATGGCAAGGGATTTTGTCGGCACGAGGTGATTTCGCAGGTGGCAGCTCAATTAACCGGAGATGCCACAATGCCCAGTTAACGGCGATTCAGGACCTCGCGCGCATCTCGTGCTGCGTGCCGGGAGTATCTGAAAGTAACCCGTAAGGAATTGTGAGAGAAAGCCATGACCGTACCCGGCGAAAAAATCGCTTTATTCATTGACGGGGCCAATCTTTACGCCACCGCAAAATCTCTTGGTTTTGACATCGACTACAAGAGGTTACTTCGTGAATTCCAATCGCGCGGCTATTTGTTGCGCGCATTTTACTACACCGCTGTCATCGAAGATCAGGAATACTCGTCGATCCGTCCGCTGATCGACTGGCTCGACTACAACGGCTATTCGGTCGTCACCAAGGCGACGAAAGAATTCGTCGACCAGACCGGACGCCGGAAGGTCAAAGGGAATATGGACATCGAACTTGCGGTCGATGCGATGGAAATCGCGGGTACGATCGATCACATGGTGCTGTTCTCCGGTGATGGCGATTTTCGTTCACTGGTCGAAGCGGTACAGCGCAAAGGTGTGCGCGTCACCGTTGTCTCGACCATCTCGACGCAGCCGCCAATGGTCGCCGACGAATTGCGCCGCCAAGCTGACGTATTCACCGACATCGTGACACTGCAATCCAAGATCGGACGCGATCCGTCCGAGCGGCCCGCGCGCGAAGGTCGCCCTCCGCGCGATGATCGCGAAGCGCCACAGCATACGCCGCAATTCTTGCAAAGACCCCCGACCGCGCCGCAACGCGCCACAGTTCCTGTCGGGGCGGATGACGACGACGATTCTTTCGAATAACGGTGCACGATGGCTGGGGCCGATGGTAAGCTTGGGCGCGATTGCCCGCGCTGTCCGCGGCTTGCGGCGTTCCGCAAGACCTGGCGCGCAAAAGAACCTACCTGGTTCAATGCACCGGTCCCCTCTTTCGGCTCTAGCAATGCCCGCGTTTTAATTGTCGGTCTTGCTCCAGGCTTGCAGGGCGCAAACCGCACCGGCCGTCCCTTCACCGGCGACTACGCTGGCGTTTTGCTTTACGGGACTCTCGGAAAATTCGGTTTTGCGCGCGGTGACTACGACGCACATCCCGATGATGGCCTTGAGCTGGTCGATTGCCGTATCACCAACGCGGTGCGTTGTGTGCCGCCAGAAAACAAGCCGACGCCCGACGAAATAAGAACCTGCCGCGATTTTCTCTTGCCGACGATCGTTGAGATGAAAAAGCTCCGCGCAATTGTCGCGCTCGGCCGCATCGCTCACGACAGCACTGTAACGGCGCTTGGCGCAAAAAAATCAACCGCGCCATTTGCACATGGCGGAAAACACAAGCTCGGCGAACTGACGCTGTTTTCCAGCTACCACTGTTCCCGGTACAACACGAATACGCGCGTGCTTACGCCGGAAATGTTTTGCGATGTTTTCGCGAACGTACGCCGCTATCTCGACGCCTGAAGCCATGCGATGACTTCCTCCGCGTTCTTGTCAGGCGGAAAAACCGGGTAGAAAGTCTTGGTAATCTTGCCGTCGTCGATTACGAGCGCGATGCGCTTGAGCAAGGTCATTCCTGCAACGGAAAATGTCGGCAGATTAAGCGCTTTGGTGAGCGCGAGTTTCTCGTCTGACAAAATGGCGAAGGGCAGATGCAATCGCGTTGCCGCCTCACGTTGGTAGGCGGTGTCCTGGGTCGAAAGTCCGAAGAGCTGCGCGACACCAAGCCGCTTGAGCTCGCCAAAATGGTCGCGGAACGAGCAGGACTGCGGCGTGCAGCCACGCGCGCCCGGGATCTGGTCCCAGCCCAGCGGCGTGTCGACGCCGGGCACTCCGGTGCGGGGATAGACATAGACAACGGTGCGGCCTTTGAGTTTTGAGAGATTAACCGGCGCGCCGTCGGTCGCCGGCAGCGCCAAATCGGGACATTTTATGCCGCCCAAATGGCGCGCAGCCCCGTCATCCTGTGGCGCCGGAATACCAGGCGGCAAAAATTGCGGATTATGCGTGCCGGGGGCTTCACTCATTTCTCTTCTCCATAGCTCATAAACTCCATCAGCGAACCATCCGGATCGCGAAAGTACACCGAGGTGCCTGCCCCTTTGGCGCCGAAACGCTGCATTGGTCCACGCTCGACCGCAATGCCGTGCGATTTGAGGTGCGCGACCGCTCCTTCGATCGGGCCTTGCCATTCGAAACAGAGATCACTGTTGCCAGGCTGTACCGGTAGCCGCGCGACTTCTGCAGGCTTCACACCGGGCCCATGCACGTTGAGCTGTTTATCGCCAAAACGGTATGCCCAACCTGCCGGCCGTTGCACCAGCTCGGCGCCCATCACCTCGCTGTAGAATTTGTTGGAACGTTGCCAGTCGGAAATGTGGATCACGCAGTGATCGAGTTTTGTCGGGGCCGTCATCACGTCATCCTTTCAGCCGCATCAACCGGCCACGCTCACGCTCCCAAGAACGCTTTTTGAGCGTTTCGCGCTTGTCGTGGAGCTTCTTTCCGCGAGCGAGCGCGACCTCGACTTTGGCGCGGCCTTTCTCGTTAAAGTAAAGCTTTAGCGGCACGATCGTCATCCCCTCGCGCTCAACCGCTCCGACCAGTCGGCTGATCTCCCGCTTCTGGAGCAGCAATTTGCGTGGCCGCTTGGGCAAATGATTGAAGCGGCTGGCCTGCAGATATTCAGGGATGTTCGAATTGATCAGCCAGAGTTCGCCGCCACGCGCATCGGCATAAGATTCTGCAATCGTGGCCTTCCCGGCGCGCAAGGATTTCACTTCGCTGCCGGTCAGGACAATCCCGGCTTCGAAGGTTTCGCCAATTTCGTAATTGAAGCGCGCTTTGCGGTTGTCGGCGACCACCTTGAAGCGGCGCTCGGGTTTTGCGGCCATGGATACGCCAAATGGGCTTGCGACGAACGTTCAGCGCGATTTGAGCTGGTCGCGAATTTCGGTGAGAAGCTCTTCGGTCTTGGACAATGGTGGGGCCTTTTCCGCGTTCTCCGCTTCCTTGTTCGTCATGCGATTGATCCCGCGGATCACCAGAAACAGCACAAAGGCGATGATGATAAAGTTAAGCGTGATCGTGAGGAAATTTCCCCAAGCCAATACTGCACCTTGTTTTTTTGCCTCAATCAATGCCCCCGCCGTCACCTTGGACGACAAAGGATAGTAGTAGTTCGAGAAATCGAGACCGCCGATGATCGCTCCGATCAGGGGCATGATGATGTCGGCGACAAGCGAATTCACAATGCCCGAAAACGCGGCGCCAATGATCACACCGATCGCGAGATCGACGACATTTCCGCGGAGCGCGAACTTTTTGAACTCGGCCAACATGACGATCAGTTTTCTTCGCGTATGGTCTTCACAAACGCGCGCTAGTTGATCAGGCCGGCGTGCACCATGGCTTGGCGCACGGCGGTCTGCGCCTTCTCGCTCGCGGGCACCATCGGCAGCCGCACTGTATTGGCGCACTTTCCGATCAGCGACATCGCGTACTTGATGGGCGCCGGACTGGTTTCAACGAACAGGTTGATGTGAAGCGGTGACAGCTTGTCTTGCAGTTTGATCGCGGTTGCGAAATCGCCCTTCAGGCAGGCGGCCTGGAATTCCGCGCAGAGGCGCGGCGCGACATTCGAGGTTACCGAAATGCAGCCGTGGCCCCCGTGCGCCATGAAGCCGAGCGCAGTGATGTCTTCGCCAGACAGCTGATTGAAATCCGGCCCAATGGCAGCGCGCTGCTGCGACACCCGCGCCATATTGGCGGTCGCGTCCTTCACGCCGGCGATATTCTTGAGTTCATAAAGACGCGCCATCGTATCGACGGACATGTCGACGATGGAGCGGCCAGGGATGTTGTAAATCAATATCGGGATGCCGATCGCGTCGTTGACGGCCTTGTAGTGCTGATAAAGCCCTTCTTGGGTCGGCTTGTTGTAGTACGGCGTGACGATCAGCACGGCGTCGGCGCCCGCCTCCTCGGCATGCTGTGAGAGCTCGACGGCTTCCGCGGTCGAATTCGAGCCGGCGCCGGCAATGACCGGTACGCGGCCATCAACCTGGTCGACGCACCACTCAACAACTTGCTTGTGTTCGTCATGAGACAAAGTCGGGCTTTCGCCGGTGGTTCCCACCGGAACCAGCCCGTTGGTGCCCTCGGCGATCTGCCAGTCCACGATGTCGCGAAACGCCTTCTCGTCGAGCGAGCCGTTTTTGAACGGCGTGACCAGCGCAGTAAAGGAGCCTCGAAAGCTCGTCTTGGCGGTCATGACACGACTTCTCCACAAGGGGGCTGGCTGCCCCATAGATATCGGGTCGGCGGCGGCGATGAAAGCCCCTCCGGCCCGGCCAAAATGCCCTCTGCCGTGTTTTCGCCCGTCTCCGTAAGTAGTGTCCCGTCACATGAATTTTTTGGGTATCATTTATCAACGAAATTGGCCTACTTAGCCAAACGTTTGCGGCCCTTGCTCGAATCGGGGTCGCCGGGGCCAAAGCATGGAACTGCATGAACGCGACTAGTCGTAGCCGCTGGGGTGTCTATTTGGCGGTGGTGGCCAGCTGCGGCCTGTGCGCTGATGCATTCGCGACCACCGTACAGAAAGTTCCCTTGCCGCGCCCGCGGCCACCAATCCAGGTTGGGAAACAAGCGGTGGCAGGCACACAAGCCGCAAAAGCCGCGTCTACGGCAACCACCGCTCCGCTCCCGCAGAAGCGCCCCACCGCAAACAGCCCCGGGCTCTCGTCGTTCGCTCAGGCCAATGTCGGCCTGCACGGCGCGCTCTTTGAAAGCCGCGCCACTTTCAAACCCCTCGCCCGCCCGGTCTCCGGCCCTTTCGCAATCGCGCCGACGGCGGCGACCTCAGCCGCTGACATCGCCGCGGTCAAGCGCGTGATCGAGGCAACGCGGAAAGGCAAAGAAGCTGACGCGAATGCGGCTGAGGCGAGTATCTCCGATCCGGTCGCACGCAAGCTTGCTGAATGGGTAATCCTACGCTCCGACAATACCAACCCAACCTTTGCGCGCTATGCCGCCTTCGTAGAAGCCAATCCGAGCTGGCCGCACGCGCCGCTGTTCCGCCGCCGTGCGGAGAACGCCCTGTGGAACGACGGTGTCGACGACCGTACGGTGCGGGCGTTCTTCGCCAAACAGCAACCTGCCACTGCCAAAGGCCGTTACATGCTCGCGCGCACATTGCTCGCGCAGGGCGACCATGATGGCGCTGCTGCGCTTGTGCGCTACGCGTGGC
>JBATYN010000592.1:0-2905 GCA_049674125.1 Pseudolabrys sp.
ATCTCGGCCGTATCGCGGCCATTGCCGTCTCTTAGGAGCAATGGATGTCAGCAAGCGGCAAATATTCACTGGCGGGAAAATCGGCAGTTGTTACTGGCGCCGGAAATGGTATCGGACGCGCGATTTCCCTAGCTTTCGCAGAGGCCGGAGCCGCCGTTGCCTGTATCGATCTCGACGTGCAAGCCGCTGAGGCAACGGCCGCGGTGGCTGCGAAAAACGGTTGCCAGGCATTGCCCGTGTATTGCGACGTTAGCAACGAGGCTGAGGTGGAAGCTGCGGCAAAAACGGTTTTGGGTAAATTCCCGACCGTCCATATTCTGGTAAATGGGGCCGCTAGCTATGACCCGAATGGCACTGTGCTCGACCTCACTTTATCTGACTGGAACCGCGTGTTCGCAGTCAATGTGGGCGGTGCATTTCTGATGAGCCGCGCGATTTTGCCTGCGATGATCGCGGCGGGGGGCGGCAGTATTATACTTATCGCTTCGCAGCTCGGTAGCGTTGCTGCCGCGCGCCGCGCGGCTTATTGCTCGACGAAGGGCGCGCTGATCCAGCTTGCCAAGGCGATGGCGACCGATCACGCGGCACAGAAAATCCGCGTCAATGCGCTATCGCCTGGCGCAGTCGAGACCGGGCGATTGGTAAAGCGGTTTGGCGATATGGAAACCGCGCGTCGTACGGCCGGTCCGAAACATTTACTGCAACGACTCGGTCAACCAGAAGAAATTGCGCTCGCCGCGGTGTTTCTGGCGAGCGATGCGTCAAGTTTTATGACTGGCGCGGATCTTTTGGTCGACGGCGGCTATAACGCAACCTGACATTTGTTCAACGCCCGAGAATGCTGCTCGTCATGGCGCGTGGGTCGCGCCTCGGCCACGCGCCGGCGTCTGCTGCCTGGAACAGATCGGACAAATGCATATTAAATAGCGCCGGCTCCTCTAGATTGATGTTGTGACCGGAATTCGCCATCACCACTAACGCAGCGGTGGGAATGTTCTTTTTCATCAAAATGCCTGGCTCAAGACAAGGCCAATCTTCATCACCGGTCATAATCAGCGTCGGCACGGTGACGGTTTTCATCTTATCAACCAGATCGAAAAGCGACGGGCGGCGTTTCTGCACGCCGCGCATCGTCAAAGCCGCGCCTTCGGTCGAATGGTCGGCAAGTTGGTCTGCGAATTCCCGCCAACCGCGGGGATCTTTGTTCTGGTGCTGCACGCGCGTCGGGCCCAGCGCGTAGCCCTCCGCCGCATTTTTCATCGTCAGCTCTTCGAATCGTTTCGCGGAGGCCTCCGCCTCCTCAGCAAATTTAGCGCGTTCGCCGGGCGCTGCCCCGTAACCGCAGCCCGCGACCACGATTGAACGACAGCGCTCCGGATAAGTGAAACCGAAATGAAGTGCTGCAAATCCGCCCATCGATAAGCCGACGATATGCGCCTTGTCGATCTTGAGCCCATCGAGCACCGAACGGATGTCATCGCGCGCACGCTCCTGCGAATAGCGCTCGCCGTCCTGTGGCACATCGGAGGGTGGATAGCCCCGCGCATTATAGGCCACGCACCGGTAATATTTAGAAAAATGACGAACTTGCTGTTCATAAGAGCGAGAGTCGCCGGCGAATTCATGAATGAAAACGATTGGGATGCCTTTACCGGTTTCTTCGTAATAGAGCTTGATTCCATCGTCTGTCGTGAGGTGTGGCATGAATTCCTCTTTTAGAATGCTTGAGCGCGCGCAGACAGTCCGGCATCGATGATAACAACCGAGCCGCTGGTATAGGCCGACCGCTCGGAGGCAATAAATGCGATAGCAGCGCCAATTTCTTCTGCGCTAGCCCCGCGGCCAAACGGCAACGGTTTGAACAAGTCTTTCCAATTGTCGGCACTGCCGGTGCGATCGAGCGCCTTTTTTTTCATGAGTCCCACCAGCCTCTCGGTAGCCACCGGCCCGGGACTGATCGCGACAACGCGGATGCCATCCTTAGCACTGACGCTGCCAAGCGACTGCGTAAAGGCGGTGAGGGCTGCGTTGCCTGCAACACCGCAGATATATTCCGGGTCATGAGTATCGGCCGCGTTGCCGACGACATTGACGATAACGCCGTGTTTGCGTTTCTGCATCAGCGCGTAAAAGGCGCGACACATATTAATGTAGCCAAACACTTTGAGATCCCAAGCTTTGCGCCAAGTCGTCTCATCGACGTTGATCAGCGTACCGCCGGGAATGGCGCCAGCATTGTTGACTAGGATGTCAATGTCCGGATAATCGCGCGCAAGCTTTTCGACATTGGCGCTGTCGGACAAATCAGCGGCCACAGTATCAACCCGTACGTTGGTCTTTTGCACAATCGCTGACTTCGCTACGGCAAGTGCGTCTGTGCTGCGCGACACGATGATGACATTGCAGCCTTCGCTGGCCAAAGTCTCGGCGGCAGCGCGGCCGATCCCTTTGGAACCGCCCGTGATCAAAGCGGTCTTGCCGGTAAGTTTTAAGTCCATAGCTGACACCCCTGCGAAAGAACATTAGCTCAACTATGACCGCCGCACGGATGCTCGGCAACCTGCCTCGTCAAAACGCCGCTTCAATTAGGCGGCGAGCTTGTTAAACAATTTTGTGGGCGTGAAAATCAGAGATCTCGGCGTCGTTATATCCAACACTACGTAGAATCTCATCGGTATGGCTACCCAACTCGGGTAAGGTCGAAATGATATTTGCCGGGGTGCGTGACAACGTGACTGGCTGGCCGACGACGCGAATGTCGCCGCGCTTGGGATGATGCATCGGTACAGCAATGCCAAGATGCTCTACCTGCGGGTCTGTAAAGACTTCGTCGAGTTTGTAGATTGGGCCTGCCGGTACGCCTTGCTGCTCTAGTTTTTCCAGCCATTGCGCTGAGCTTTTAGTC
>JBATYN010000593.1:0-6256 GCA_049674125.1 Pseudolabrys sp.
AGCATCGCTATCACCGATTTTGGCGTTGATCCCGACGGCGACAAAGGCGATTGCAGCAACGAGAGACACCAAGACGATTTTCAAGTGGGTAGTTCGGCTGGCGCCCTGAAGCGTGGTTTCCATTTAAAGTCTCCCTTGCAGCCAGCTTCGTCGTGTCTGGCGACGCAGTTCTTTGTTTGATGCAAGAAAGCTAATTTGGTGCACTTTGCTGCTCTATTGACCATTGGGACGCGGCAGCTATCCAATCAGGGTGACCGGCTAAACCTTGGTATAGACGCGCATTCGGCGGTTGCGTGTGACGGCTTTTGCCACATTGAAAAAGAGTGCGGCCGGCTCCGGGGAGAGAGCCGACCGCGCGCGAACCAGGCCGGATGGGGAACCGAGAAACCGGGATCGCGTAACGAAAAACCTCGCCTGATCAGTAGACTATCGCCGCCCGCAGGGTGCTGGCCGTGGTCATGCGCGATTTCGCTGCGGGTAACGGCTTGATGGTTGCAGGAGCTGACGTCTGATGTCGCTGATCGGGCATGACCACGACCTTGGTGCCGACATTGATCCGGCCATAAAGGTCGATGACATCGTTATTGACCATTCGGATACATCCGCTCGAGACATGCGTGCCAATTGTTTCCGGTGCGTTGGTGCCATGAATTCGATAGATCGTGTTGCCGAGATAAATGGCGCGCGCGCCCAGCGGATTGCTGACGCCGCCGGCCACGAATCGCGGCAAATAAGGTTGGCGCTGGATCATCTCCGTGGGCGGTATCCAGTCCGGCCATTCGGATTTGCGGCTGACGGTCTGCACGCCGGACCAGGTAAACCCGTCCCGACCCACGCCGATGCCATAGCTGATGGCTTTGCCGCCGCCGAGCACGTAATAAAGGCGCGTGTTGGGCGTATCGATAACAACGGTGCCCGGGGCTTCGTGGGTCTGATAGGCAACAACACGCTTGGTTAAAGCCGCAGGCAGACTGTCGGTATCATCGGTGACGCTGCTGCGCTCGACGGGGGCGGGGTTTCGCCGATCCGGAAATATCTGTTGGAAAATCGAAAGAGAAAGAGGCTGTGCCGCTTGTGCGTAGCCGAGCGGCTCTGCAAATGCTGGCCCCCCGGCGCATAACGCACCAAGCATCACGACGACCGTTGCGGCGGAGCTGATGTTGCGGATGTCAATGGATGACATGGTTGTCCTCACTGTCTTTCCAACTGGGCAAAAGCTTGGGATTGTACGTTTGCCGGCGGGCGCAGCGTCGTTACAAATCGCACCGGGCGCTCCGGTGTTGTCTGACCGACCCGCAATGTTGCGCGCGTCAGGCAAGCGCTTGGGTAATAGGGCCAAACGGCGTCGGAACAGTCGTCAATTGCCGGAAGAGCAGGAAGTCGGTCACCTTTGGCCGCGACCGCTGACCCAGGCAACTCGTCAGTGAGCGTAAATCCGGGAGCAGTGGTGGCGTCGTAGACGACGTAGGCCGAGAGCGCGGCGGCTGCGATGATCTTGAACATGCTTCGTCTCCCCGCAGATTTTCTTCTTAACGGGAAGGCTAGGCCGCGCCGGTGTTACTGCTCCATTGTACGTGCGTAAGTGCGCCTTATCGATACGGAAGCGGTCGCTAAACAAAGGTTTAGACCGGTCCCCGGCAGGGCGCGCCACGAGGACGAGGCTTTGTTGCTTTTCGTCAGGCAGCCTTAAGGGCCTTCTCGAGGCAGCCGATCAGCCTGTCGTCGCTATAGGGCTTGCTAATAAAGCCTACGGCGCCTGCGGTTATCGCTCGCTCGCGTGCGTCCTCGGTGGGATGGGCCGTGATGACGATGATCGGCATCCGAAAACCGCCGGCAATCAGCTGCTGCTGCAGCTCAAGACCGCTCACCCCAGGCATGTGCAGATCGGTAATGAGACAAGCCGTATCGTGAAGCCGCTCGGATTTGAGAAATTCTTCGGCCGAGGAAAACGTCGCGACACGATAGCCCGCAGATCGCAGCAGGGATTGGGTTGCCTTACAGACGGCCGCATCGTCATCAATGATCGAAATTGTAGGAACTTTGGTCAAAGGTCTATCCTGATGCGCTCCCATATACATGGAAGGAGCGCCCCCGCGCCGCCACGACTCGAAAGTAACACTTCAATGTCTATAGAGGTAAGTGGAAGTATACTTAGGTTTAGAAACGGAATCTATGAATTTGGCCGCCGGATGCCCAGCGCATCCGCCATCCTCACTAGTTCCGCAAGCGACTTCGCCCCCATTTTGCGCATGACGTTGCCTCGATGGACCTTAGCCGTGATCTCGCTCACGCCAATTTCCGCAGCAATCTGTTTATTCATCAAGCCGGAAGTGACCAGCGCGATCACCTGTTGTTCGCGGGCCGTTAGAGATTGATAGCTGGCCTTTAGGTTTGACGCCGCTTTTTCATTTTTGTGTCTGGTTCGATCGCGATCCAATGCGATCTGAACCGAATCGAGAAGATCCTGATCGCGAAACGGCTTGGACAGAAATTCGACCGCGCCGGCTTTCATCGCCCGCACCGTCATTGGGATATCACCGTGCCCGGTGATGAAAATAATTGGAATATGAATATTGGCTTTGGATAGTTCGGTCTGAAAATCTAGCCCGCTGACACCAGGCAAGCGCACATCAAGAATGAGGCAACTTGGCACCTCGGGCAGCCGGCTCGTGAGGAATTGCGCGGGAGAACTAAAGGTGCTGACCGATAGTCCGACTGATCGCAACAAGGCTTGCAGCGCGTCGCGCACGCCGGCATCATCGTCAACGACAAAAACCATCGCTTCCATTTCTGGTGGCTGTCCTTGCGTCTTCAGCATTGGGCTAACCTGGATAAACTATCTCGTTTGGTGTTGTTCGTGCGATACCGCTGCGCCGGCAGCGACACTCGGAATTGTAAAGTGAAAGTCGGCACCATGCGAAGGACCAGGCGAGGCCCACAGACGCCCACCGTGAGCCTCGACGATTCCGCGGCAGATTGCCAGTCCCATGCCCATGCCAGTGGGCTTGGTCGTAAACAACGGATCGAAAATTCGGTGAGCGATGGTTTGGTCGATGCCGGCGCCTGTGTCCTTCACGCTCACGCGCACGCTCGCCGGGTCTTCTGTGTAAGACTCAATTCGCAGGATTTTCGGACGGCCAGTCACCGAGTTCATCGCGTCCGCGCCATTCATTACAAGGTTCATAATCACCTGCTGCAATTGAACACGATCGCCTAGCACGTGCGGGATCGCCGTCGGCAGCGATGTTTGAACGGCAACGTGCCGGTCGCGTAACGTATTGTTCGTCAGTGTGAGAATTTCCTCAATGGTATCGTTAATATCTACGTCGACGAAATCGGGCTTGTGATGCCGAAGAAATGACCGAATGCGGCCGATGACGTCACTGGCGCGCCTGCCCTCTTTGACAACTCCGTCCAACGCATCAATGGCTTCCGTTAGATTGGGTGTCGCGCGATCCAGCCATCGGAGCGCTGCATTTCCATTTGCAATGACGGCCGCAAGCGGTTGGTTGATTTCGTGAGCGATCGATGCCGTGAGCTCGCCCATCGTCGTTAGTCGAGCGACTCGCGCCAGCTCTGCCTGCGCTTCGTGGACCGCCGCGTTGGCGCGGATTCGCTCGGTTTCGTCCATCGATACGCCGATGAATTCGACCAGTTCACCGGAATCGTCGAAGACCGGATTGCCAACGGTATGAATGTGTCGGGTCGTTCCGTCGCGGAGCACCGCACGATACGAAATATTGTAGGCCTTTTTTTCGCGCGCCGCTCGTGCGCTCGCCTCTTCGAATGCTGCGCGGTCATTCGGGTGGATAAGTTCAAGAAATAGTGGATAGGAAATTTTAGTGGTGGCGGGGTCGAGGCCGAATATTCTCCATTCCTCCCCAGACCAGAACAGCTCGTTGGTCGTAGTGTTTCTGGCCCAACACCCGGTACGGCTCAGCTTTTCGGCTTCTAACAGATAGGCCGCCGTTCGCCGTAGCTCGCTTTCCGCCTTGTGGCGGGCAGTGACGTCGATCGCAGTCGCGAAGTAAACCGGTGGGCTGGTGTCATCGCCCGGGATGCTTGAAACGAATGAATTGACCCAAATCAACATGCCGTCCTTACGCCGATAGCGCGTGATGATGTCATAGTTGTTCCAATTGCCTTCGCGAAGCTCAACAAGACGGCCTCGAGCTTCCTCGCGCTCATCTTCGACCATCAAATCGACCGGCGACAGGCGCTCTAGTTCGTCAGTGGTGTAGCCAAGCATGTCCTGGAGCGCTTTGTTCGTTGCCACGAATTTAAGATTGTGGTCCACCAGCGACACGCCCAGCGAAGACATTTCAAAAACCGAACGCCAGCGCTGCTCGCTTGCCCGCAGTGATATTTCTGAGCGCTTGCGAACCCATATGTCGCCGAGAATTCTACCTAGTTGATCGACCGCGCGCAGCATCGTGCGATCTGGGCGCTGGCTCTTGTTCGAAAAGAATTCAAAAACGGCAAGAACTTCATCACCGAGAATGACAGGAAAAACCAACGCGGTCTTTAGTCCGGCCTTTAGCGCGGGCCGAAGCCTGGGAAAATCATGAAAGCCAATGTCCTCAAACCAGGTTGCAATCTTAATGTCGTAAACGCGACCCGGAAGATCGAAGCCGGGATCAATCGTTGCGTCGCTGCTGGCGCGGCGAAAGTCCGCAAAGTCCGCCGCGTTCCAAACAGACTCGGCCGAGCACAATAGCCGTTCACGCCGCTGATCAGGACACCAGACCTGCGCAAACTGCCAATCCTGCGCATTACAAATGCGCGCCAGGCTGGCGGTCGCGAGCGCTGATGTCGTGAGCGCAGCGCTGGCCGCAGCGCTTACGCTCACGACCAGATCCAATGCTTGCTCGACCGATCGGTAAAGCAGCTCCTGCTGTTCCGCGGCGTGCTTTCGATCATTGATGTCGACGCAGACGCTAACCCATTCCCGGACCGAGCCATCGTCTTCCAAGACGGCGTTTCCGCGCACCTGGTGCCATACATAGATCCCATCTGCCCGGCGGATACGATATTCGAGATCGAAGGGCGCTTTTTCCTTTATCGATTTTCGCCACGCGTCCAGTGCACGGTCGCGATCATAAGGGTGTACGGCATTGAGCCAATGCAATCCGCGGGCTTGGTCGCGAGACTGGCCGGTAAAGGCATACCATTCCGGTGACTCGATAAACCGTCCGTCAGGCGTGGCGGTCCACACCAGCGACGTCGTTGCGTCGACAAGCGCCCGGTAGCGTTTTTCACTGGCAATGACTGCTGCCTGGGCACGCTTCCGTTCGGTGATTTCTTCCGCGGCGACGTTGATTCCGAGAACTTTGCCATCCGCGTTCTTGAGCGGATACCAACTCGTTAGCCAGCAACGATCGGCACCGACACCGTCGGCCCGCTGACCATTGACCTCGATACCGGTCACCGGTTTCCCGCTTGCGACGATTGACTGAACAAGTGTCTCAACTTGTTCGGCAATATTGGGCACCATTTCGCGAACGGATTGGCCGAGATGGTCCTCGACAGATATTCCGCAAATATCGGTGAGCCGCTGATTGATTTGTAGGTAACGGCAATCGGGACTGAGAAATGCAAGGCCAATTGGCGCGGTATCGTAAATCCACTGCAGCTCCGGCGGCGTTGAAAATGGAATATTTCCAGGGGGTCGATCGGGCCGTGCTCCGCCTGACCGCGCCGGCGTCCGCTTTGCGTTACTCCCTGGTTCCCCAATGACCATCGAGCCTGACTGTCACCTCCGAAAGGCCCCGCTGCCGCCGTCGGAACATTAAAACGATTAGTATACAGCTAGAGCATAAATTCCGCATTGCCTTGCTAGTATTGGACCGTGGTCCAACATGACAGCGCGCTATACCGGCTCGGAATTCAACCCCAATCTAGCCAGTGTGCGGCCCACGAAGCTGCGCGCCGCCAGTTCGTGCTTTCCCCGCCGGATGCTCCTTCAGGCCATCGCTGGGGCGGATGACTTCGCTCGGCTGGGACATTGGGTTGATCCGACTATGCCGTACGTTCGGACGTACAATTGACCGCGGAGGCAGTTTTCGTCGGGCGTAGAGATTTGGTCCGAACGAAGAAGGATACGCCAAGAGAATTATTCGGATGGTGAATTGCGTCTCACCAAAACTGTTCAAGTGACTGTACTTTTGAAATCACGTTGCCAAGCGTAACTACGAGCGACAGTGGGGGTCGTGTGCCCTCGCGGATGAGAAACAAAGAGGCCACCTTGGGGTAAGGC
>JBATYN010000594.1:0-4619 GCA_049674125.1 Pseudolabrys sp.
CCGATCCCGCCCTGCATGACGCCTCATGAGAGCGCCCCTCTGGTGGATCGAACGGCTAGGATTATAGTCATTGTAGGATTAAAGTCAAGCGGCTTTGCTGTTCGCCGCCACAAAAGCCTCGGCCGTCGCACGGGACGGGAAACGGCCGCGTACGAGATAGTCGGGGCCGGACGCCGCGGATTTTCGGCACTCGAACACGACAAATTTATCGCCGCGCTGCTCAACGATGCATGTTCGATCGTCGCTCTTGTAGGGGACCATGTCGCGTGCGCCGCAAAACGGACAATCGCTTTCAATTACGAGTTCCATTTCGCCCAGCCAGGTGCCGTCGCAGCCTTCGCAATAGTAGTGGTGGCGGAACCAGGTCATCAGGTCAGCCCTTGGATTTGGACGGCGCGAATCAGTTTGAAAATCTGACTCTAAATATGCGGCGAGATCGAGTCGCGATGAGCGCGGTTGGCAGGCTGCGTGCCGCGGGTTTGGAACTTTTTTCCAGGTTCGCCCGTTAATCCCGCCGCTGGGTTCAATGTCAGCTGAGGAGAAGGGGCGATGCGTTATCTCATCGTATTGGCTACAGGCGTGTTCTTGTTTGCGGCGGCCGGCCAAGCCGCCGCCGCGCCGTTTGCGCCGGCTGGATTTTCACGCGCCGATACCGGCGCGCAGATTATTCTGGTGCAGGGCACGGCACCAAAGGACGAAACGTTGAAGCAGAAGGCCAAGCGCATCTGGCGCAACATTGCCGGCTACAAGTTCGACGTCTCTTGTCCGTTCGCCAGCCGCTCCTGCGCTGAAACCGGCAAAGACCGCGACGACGCGCGCAGCAAATGCATATCGCGCAATCCGTTGTGCTGGGTCTCCGACGCCAAATAGCTGGGACTAGCGCCGCCGCGACGGCTTGAAACCGCCGCGCATGCCGGGACGGCCCATCGTCGACCGCGGGCTTTCCTTCGCGCGCGCCGGAACAGCTTCCACGCCCGGACCCATTTCATCGAGCGCCGGCTTGTGCGGTCTCTCGCGCGAAGGCCTCACTTCGTGTGACAATGCGATACCCATCTCATCAAGATGCGGCTTGTGCGGCCGTTCAGTAGAAGACGCACTTCGTCCTTTTGTGACGGCGCGGCGGATTTTCGAGTCCTGCGCAATCACCACATCGCGCGCGGTTGGGTTGTCCAGCACCGCCAGCTCGGTTTGCCGCAGGCGTTTGATCTCGTCGCGCAGGCGTGCGGCCTCCTCGAAGTCGAGATCGGCGGCGGCCTCGCGCATGCGCGTTTCCAGGTCGGCAACGACCGCTTCCAGATTGTGCCCAATGGTGGCTGCATCAGCGAACTCGCCGTCGCCGGCGGCGCCGGTCGCGATCAATACGTGGTCGCGCTCGTACACGCTGTTCATGATGTCGTGTATAGAGCGCTTGATGCTTTCCGGCGTGATGTCGTTCGCGGTGTTGTATTCGACCTGTTTTTCGCGGCGGCGGTTGGTTTCTTCGATGGCGCGCTGCATTGAGCCAGTGACGGCGTCGGCATAAAGGATCACCTTGCCGTCGACGTTGCGGGCGGCGCGGCCGATGGTCTGGATTAGCGACGTTTCGCTGCGCAGGAAGCCTTCCTTGTCGGCATCGAGAATGGCAACCAGCGCGCATTCCGGAATGTCGAGGCCTTCGCGCAGCAAATTGATGCCTACGAGCGCATCGAACGCACCCAGCCTCAGGTCGCGAATGATCTCGATGCGCTCCAGCGTGTCGATATCGCTGTGCATGTAGCGCACGCGAATGCCTTGCTCGTGCAGATATTCAGTGAGGTCCTCGGCCATGCGTTTGGTCAGCACCGTCACCAGCGAGCGGAAACCTTTTTGCGCGACCTGCCGCACCTCGCCGACCAGATCGTCGACCTGCATGCGCGCGGGACGAATCTCCACCGGCGGGTCGATCAGCCCGGTCGGGCGGATCACTTGCTCGACGAAAACGCCGCGCGCTTCTTCCATTTCCCACGGGCCCGGTGTTGCGGACACTGCCATGGTCTGCGGCCGCATGGCGTCCCATTCCTCGAAGCGCAGCGGCCGGTTGTCCATGCAGGAGGGCAGGCGGAACCCGTATTCGGCGAGCGTCGCCTTGCGGCGGAAGTCGCCGCGGAACATGCCGCCGAGCTGCGGCACGGTGACGTGGCTTTCGTCGGCGAAAACCAGGGCATTGTCAGGCACATATTCGAACAGCGTCGGCGGCGGCTCGCCTGGCTTTCGGCCGGTGAGGTAGCGCGAATAATTCTCGATGCCCGCGCACGACCCGGTGGCATCCATCATTTCCAGATCGAAGGTCGTGCGTTGCTCGAGCCGCTGCGCTTCGAGCAGCCGGCCGGCGGCATTGAGCTGGTCGAGGCGCTGGCGCAGCTCGTGCTTGATGCCATGGATAGCCTGAATCAGAGTCGGCCGCGGCGTCACATAGTGCGAATTGGCGTAGATTTTGACGAAGTCGAGCTCGTCGGTTTTTTGTCCGGTGAGCGGATCCATCTCCTCGATTTTCTCAACTTCGTCGCCGAACAGATGGACGCGCCAGGCACGGTCTTCGTAGTGCGCCGGGAAAATATCGATCGTATCGCCGCGCACGCGGAACGAGCCGCGGAAGAAATCGCCCAGCGTGCGCTTGTATTGCAGCGCGACCAGGTCGGCGAGCAGCTGGCGTTGCTCGATCTTGCCACCCCGCTTGAGCGTGAAGGTCATTGCCGAATAAGTCTCCACCGAGCCGATGCCGTAGATGCAGGACACCGACGCAACGATCACCACGTCGTCGCGTTCGAGCAGCGCGCGCGTCGCTGAATGGCGCATGCGGTCGATTTGCTCGTTGATAGAGGATTCCTTCTCAATGTAAGTGTCGGTGCGCGGGACGTAAGCTTCTGGCTGGTAGTAATCGTAGTACGAGACGAAATACTCGACCGCGTTCTCGGGGAAGAATGACTTGAACTCGCCATAGAGCTGCGCCGCCAGCGTCTTGTTGGGCGCAAGGATCAGGGCCGGGCGCTGCGTTGCCTCGATCACCTTGGCCATCGTGAAGGTTTTTCCGGAACCGGTGACGCCGAGCAGCACCTGCGTGCGGTCCTGGCGCTGCACGCCTTCGACCAGGTCCTTGATCGCCAGTGGTTGATCGCCCCTCGGCTCGAAGTCGGACGCGATCACAAAGCGTTTTCCGCCTTCGGATTTCTCCGGCCGCGGCGGCCGATGCGGCGTCCATGGGACGGAGGAAAATTCCGGCCGGCCATCGCGCAGTAACCGTTCGAGCGACTGTTGGCTGGCGATGCCGCCAAAACCGCCGGGCTGCGTCGGCAGGTCGGCGCGGGGAAGGCGATATTTCGAGTCACCTTTCTCCGGAGGGCGGGGAGCGGGAGAGAGCGCATCGGCTTGATCGCCCAGGCCCAGCTCTTTCTCCAGCTGCGGATCAAGCCCGGTGATCGGCGAGGCCGAATAGTCGCGCTGCGGCGCCTCGTTGAATTCCTTCGGTGTGGATTTCCGCGCTTTGTGTGCCTCGGAAAAATCGCGGCGGCGGTCCCACGAATTGTCGGGCGGCGGTCGCAACCCCGTGCCGGAACCCATGCCTGCCGTGCCCCGGCCGATACCGGGATTGAGCAGGTTTGCGAGCGCATCCGGCGTCGGGGTGTCGTCGGGGCGCGCGGCCTTGGCGCGCGTTGGCCGCGCCGGATCCTTCTTCGGCAAATTCGTGGAATTCGTGGAATTCCTGGGCTTGTCGGGATTTTTCGCCATTGCGCCCTGAATATGGGGCGAGTCCTGTGGCGAGGAAAGGGCGGGACCGGCGCCGCGGGCCGGTGCTAGATTGCGGCCATAAAAAACTGGGGAGGAAGCGATGCTGGCGACCAATCTCACGCGGCGCACACTGCTGGCGGGGCTTGCGGCTGTGCCATTTGCGCGCCCAGCCAGCGCGCAGATTGCCTGGCCCACCAAGCCGGTGCGCGTGATGGTGCCCTATCCGCCGGCCGGCGGCGCCGATACGACCGGACGTATCGTGTTCGGCAAGCTCGGCGAGCTATTCAACCAGAGTTTTGTCGTCGAAAATCGCGGCGGTGCCGGCGGCACCATTGGCGAGGCGGTGGTCGCGAAATCCGAGCCCGACGGCTACACCGTGCTGCACGACGCCACGGCCTTTTCGGTTAATTCCGCGCTCTATGCGAGCCTGCCGTTCGACTACAACAAGGACTTCGAGCCGGTCGCGCTCGTTTCGCTGGTGCCCAACATCCTCGTGGTCACGCCGTCGGTGCCGGTGAATACCGTGGCCGAGGTGATCGCCTACGCGAAAGCCTCGCCCGACGGCATCAACATGGCGTCATCCGGCAACGGCACGCTGCAACATCTCTCGCTCGAGATGTTCCGCCACCAGACCGGCATCAAGATCAGCCACGTGCCGTATCGGGGCGGCAGCCTTGCGCTCAACGACGTGATGGCGGGGCAGGTGAAATTCTTCTTCGCAAACGGTTCGGCCGCGGTCGGGCTGATCAAGGGCGGCAAGGTGAAGGCGGTCGCGCACACCGGCAAAGGCAAGCTCAACAGCCTGCCCGATATTCCGCCGGTGTCGGATACCCTGCCCGGTTTCGAAGCCTATGAGTGGAACGGTGTCTTCGTGC
>JBATYN010000595.1:0-19883 GCA_049674125.1 Pseudolabrys sp.
CCGGCGCCGGAAGGAGAACGCCGCGATGGCGCGCCGGGAGGCGCCCGCGTTCTCGAGAGGGAGCGCGGCACAAACGAACAATGGTTGCGCCACCCGGCGCGCCATCTCCCTCGCTCTTGGCGAGGGAAAGGAAGACGGGCCTCCCCGGGGCCTCGGCAAAGAATACGGGTGGCGGAGCGTTGGCTGTTTGACAATTGAATCAGTGAGATGTTGGAGCGCGACACAAATTCCGCTCATTCCCGTCCTCGCCGGAGTTTATCATCGGGCCGCGCTTCGCGCGGACCCGTTGGCGGCGACAGGCTCTAGCGGGAATCCAGCACTCGGATGAGGGTAAGATCCCGGGACGACAAAGAAAAGCAGTCCGGCAAAGTCAACGGCGCCCATAATATTTAGTACAACCTCCGCACGCCCCCACGCTTTGCGTTTTTTACCCAAGCTGCGATAAAGGCCGCCAAAATCCAATCCACGCAGAACCAGAAAAGCGATGACCGCCAAAGCTGCTGAGTTGATGCAAGCCATCCACGGGGGGAACGTCTTCGCTGGCTATGGCTCACTGCTTCCGCTCGATTTGAAGGGCTGGCACAGCACGCACGAAACATTCGTCGATATCATCACGAAAAATCGTCCATCTGTCGTGTTCGACGTCGGTGTCTGGAAAGGCGGCTCCACTATTTTTATGGCAAATTTGCTCAGAGAGAACGGCAACAGCGGTGCTGTGATCGCAATCGATACGTTTCTCGGAAGCCCGGAGCACTGGGATCGGACGAGCTCGGACGGGAATCTTGTATTGCGCAAGCAAGGCCGGCCGCTCCTCTACGAGCAATTCCTGACCAATGTATTGCAAACGGGTTTTCAGGATTTGGTCGTCCCGTTTCCGCAGACCAGCGAAAACGCAGCGGTTATCTTGTCGAAACTCGGCATCCGCGCTGGCCTCATTCACATCGACGCCGCGCACGAATATGAGCCAGTCATGCGTGATATACGCGCCTATTGGGAACGGCTCGAACCCGGCGGTTACCTGGTTGGTGATGATTACGAAGCCCGCTGGCCAGATGTTGTTCGTGCCGCGAATGAATTTGCTGAATCGGTTGGACAGCAGCTCACCGTCGTAGAGCCAAAGTGGATATTGCGGAAGCCTTAGGTGCGTGCGTCTTGCCGCTATTTAAGCGACCTTCTTGCCCCACAGTCTTGCCGATGCGATGTCCGCGCCTTGGCGAATTGACGCGAGTTTGAGCCACACGGCCGGTTCGATCACCCACTCACGATTGGTGAACGTACCGAAGCCGCAATCGGTCGAGGCAATGACACGCTCGCGATCACCCACGGTGCGCACCGCCTCCTCGATACGGCGCGCAACAACTTCGGGATGCTCGACGAAATTGCTGGTGGTCTCAACCACGCCCGGAACAAGCAACATATTTTTTGGCAGCGGATGCTTCTTGAGCGCGTCGTATTCGTGCGCGTGGCGCGGATTGGAGAACTCGATCGACAGTGCGCCGACATTGGCCTGGTAGAGCGCCGGTAAAATCGTGGCCAGCGGAACATCGTGAATATGCGGGCCTTCCCAGTTGCCGTAACAAATGTGCAATCGCACGCGGTCGCGTGGAATACCGGCGATACCGTCGTTAATCGCTTGCACGTGCCGCTCGACAGCCTTGACGAACTGCGCGTCGTTCAAGTCGCGATACATCATGGTGCGGTCCATGGCGAGATCGGGCGCATCGATCTGCAGCAATAGCCCGGCTTTGTGAATGGCCTGGTACTCGTTCCTCATCTCGCGAGAAATCGCGCTGAGGTATTTGTCCTGTGATCCATAGAAAGCATCGAGCATCGTGGAGGAGATGATGCCGGGTGAGGGCGCGGTCATGAATTGCTCGACGAATTTGGTGCCCGAGATTTTTTTGAAACGCGCAATCTCGTTTTCGATTGGTTTGAGGTCGAGATATTTCAATTCGCTTTGGCACTCGGGCGCATTCTGCTGCTTGCTGACATGGGGAAATCGCCGCATCAGGCTCGCGACCAGTTCGGGAAACTCCTCGAACTCGCGTCCGCGCCGGCGTTTCGACACGCCGCCGAATCCGCTCATGCGCTGCGGAACATAGGTCTGGAAGCCGACGCGCTGCTGCTCGCCGTCATTGCCGATGTCGATGCCGGCCGCGAGCTGCCGCTCGACCACGTGACCGACGGCCTTGTCCATTTCCGCGGCCATTTCTTTGGCATCGAACGTTTCGCCAGCTTCCTGCCGGAGCAGCAAATCCGACAGTTTCTCGTTGCGCGGCAGGCTGCCAACATGGGTGGTCAGAATGCGGTCCCGGCTGAAGATCATGGACGGTACTCCTTCGGAAATATGCTGCGCTTTCCAGCACATTCATTGGCGGGCATAATACGCACAGTCCTGGGAGGAAAGACAAATGGTAGTCGCGGAGGCGCACGCGGCGGACACAATCGCGGCAGAGTCGGTGGGCGTAGTCCCACGCGACTACAACTTTGCCGCCGACGTTCTTGCGCGAAATCTTGCGGCGGGTCGTGCCAACAAGCCGGCCTATATCGATGCACGCGGCACGCACACGTATGGCCAGCTGGCCGACCGCGTTGCGCGCTTCGGAGCTGCGTTGCGCGGCCTCGGGATAAAGCGCGAAGCACGCGTTTTGATCGCGCTGCTCGATACCATCGACTGGCCCATCGCATTTCTCGGCTGCCTGAAGGCCGGGATCATCGCAGTGCCCGTCAACACGCTTCTGACGGAAGACGACTATCGCTTTATGCTGGCCGACAGCCGCGCGAAATGTCTGATCGTGTCGGAGGCGCTCTTTTCAAGGTTTGAAAAACTCATCAAGCAAAGTCCGGATCTCGAGCACGTCATCGTCTCAGGTGATAATCCGCACGGATATCGTTCATTCGAAGATCTCATCGGCGCTGACGAGCCCGAAGCCTACACCGCGCCGACGACATGCGATGACATGGCGTTTTGGCTCTACACCTCCGGTTCAACCGGAAAGCCGAAGGGCGCCGTACATGTCCATGCCAGTCTCAAGCTGACCGCCGACCTTTACGGCACTCCAGTCGCAGGACTGAAGGAAAGCGACGTCTGCTATTCGGTGGCGAAATTATTCTTTGCCTATGGTCTCGGCAACGCCATGACGTTTCCGCTCACGGTCGGCGCGACCACAGTGCTCAACGCGGAGCGGCCAACGCCCGATGGCGTTGCGGCTTTGCTACGAAAGCATCCGATCACGGTATTTTTCGCGGTGCCGACATTTTACGCGGCATTTCTTGCGAGCCAAAATGCGCCGCAAAAATCGGACGTCAAAATCCGCCGCTGCATTTCTGCCGGCGAGGCGCTGCCCGAGGAAATTGCCCGCACATGGAAGGAACGCTACGGCGTCGATATTTCCGACGGCCTCGGCACGACTGAAATGCTGCACATCTATCTCACCAATGAGCCCGGCGCGACGAAATACGGAACCACCGGCAAACCGGTGCCGGGCTATGAAATCAAGCTCGTCGGTGATGACGGCAACGTGGTGAAAAAAGGTGAGATGGGTGAACTTTATGTGCGCGGGCCCACCAGCGCGATCATGTACTGGAACAACCGCGAAAAATCGCGATCGACCTTCCAGGGCGATTGGACGCGCTCCGGCGATAAATATATCGAGGATGCAGACGGTTACTATATTTGCTGCGGACGGCAGGATGACATGCTGAAGGTATCGGGCATGTATGTGTCGCCGTTTGAAGTGGAGGCTGCGTTGTCCTCCCATCCCGACGTGCTCGAAGCCGCAGTCGTCGGATGGAACGACGATCAAAAGTTGATCAAGCCAAAAGCATTCGTCGTTTTAAAATCGCCGGAGAAAGCAAGCGATACGTTGATGCTCGCGCTGCAGGCGCACGTCAAGCAGAAGCTCGCGCCCTATAAATATCCGCGCTGGATCGAATTTCGCAAAGAGCTGCCGAAAACCGCGACGGGCAAGATCCAGCGTTTCAAGCTAAGGGCGGAAGGGCCCGGCGCGCGCTGATGACACCCGCCGATTCCGGCTTTCTCGACATTGGTGCGCAGCAGCTGGAGTATCGCTTTATCGGCCCACGACCCGACAAGGCGCCGACTTTGGTGCTTTTACACGAAGGTCTCGGCAGCGCGGGTTTGTGGGGGGATTTTCCGGAAAAGCTCTCAAATGCAACCGGCGCCGGCGTATTCGTTTACTCGCGCGCGGGCTATGGCAAATCGTCGCCCGTGAAATTGCCGCGGCCGTTGAGTTACATGCACGACGAAGCCCGCGAAACATTGCCACAATTGCTCGACACGATCGGGTTCAAGCGCGGACTTCTGGTCGGCCACAGTGATGGCGCCTCGATTGCCGCAATTTATGCCGGCAGTCATCAGGATCACCGCATCGGCGGTCTCGTGCTGATCGCGCCGCATTTCTTCACGGAGGATGACGGAATTGCCTCGATTGTCGAGGCAAAGAAGGCGTACGAAACCGGCGATTTGCGTGCGCGGCTTTCGCGCTGGCACGCCGACGTCGACAACGCCTTCAAGGGCTGGAACGGCGCTTGGCTCGATCCCGAATTCCGCAAGTGGGATATTACCGAGTTCCTTGCCTATATCCGCGTGCCGGTGCTGATCGTGCAAGGTAAAGACGATCAATACGGAACGGTGAAGCAGATCGAAGTGGCGCAGGAGGAATGCTATTGCCCGGTCGAAGTTGCGTTGTTGCCGGGCGTGCGCCATTCGCCGCAACGCGAAGCGCCCGACGCAACGCTCAAGGCGATTTCGGAATTTGTTGCGCGCGCGCTGGAGTGCGAGAAAATCGTCGGGAGATAACGATCGAACCCGCTCATTCCCGCGCAAGCGGGAATCCAGAACATATTAAGAGCTGGATCCCCGCTTTCGCGGGGACGAACGGAGATCTATTCCGCGGCCTGCTTGGCGGCGCTGCCATGCGCCGACACGAGGTAATCCATCGCTGCCTGCACGCCGCCTTTCTTGTGCGGGATGTTAGCGAGCGCGAGCGCCATTTCGGTGGCGGCCAACCCGCCCAGCAACATTGCGTCGTTGATGTCGCCGAGGTGGCCGATGCGGAACATCTTGCCGGTGAAGCGGCCGAAGCTCGCGCCGTACGAAATATTGAACTGCTCCAGCGCGAGCGCGCGGAACGCGTCTGCATCGTGGCCTTCAGGCAGCAGTACGGCGGTGATCGTCGGCGAATAGTATTTCGGATCGCGGCAGATGATATCGAGGCCCCACGTTTTGATCGCGCGGCGCGTCGCTTCAGCGAGGTGGTCGTGGCGTGCGAACACGTTGTCGAGGCCTTCCTCGTGCAGCATTTCGATGCCGACCGCGAGGCCATGCAGCATTTGCGTCGCCGGCGTGTAGGGGAAGAAGCCGATCTTGTTCATCGCGAGCATCTCGTCCCAGGCCCAGAACGATTTTGTGAGCTTGGACGTTTTGTTCGCCGCCAGCGCCTTGTCGCTCACTGCGTTGAACGACATACCGGGCGGCAACATGAGGCCTTTCTGCGCGCCGCCAACTGACACGTCGACGCCCCATTCGTCGTGACGATAGTCAGCCGAAGCGAGCGATGAAATGGTGTCGACCATCAGCAACGCGGGATGGCCCGCCTTGTCGATTGCTTTTCGGATTTCTGCAACGGGCGACAGGCAACCGGTTGAGGTTTCATTGTGCAGGAAGCAGACCGCCTTGATCTCTTTCTTCTTATCCTCGCGCAAGTGCGCTTCGACTGCGGCCGGGTCAGCGCCGATGCGCCAATCGGTCGTGATGAATTCGGTCACGAGGCCGAGTTTCTCGGCCATCTTTTTCCACAGCGTGGCGAACTGGCCGGTCTCCACCATCAGCACTTTGTCACCGGGCGACAGCGTGTTGACGAGTGCGGCTTCCCACGCGCCGGTTCCGGTCGCGGTGTAGATGATCACCGGGTTGGTGGTCTTGAAGATGGTCTTGATGCCGTCCAGGCACTTCTTGGCTAAACGGGCAAATTCGGGCCCGCGGTGGTCGATGATGGGCGTGTCCATGGCCCGCAGGATGCGGTCCGGCAGTGGCGAGGGGCCCGGGATATGCAAAAAGTGGCGCCCGACCGTACGCGAGGAATTCTTAGCCATGGACAGTCCGCTCCTGGTCGGCAGCTTTTAAGGGATTACGTGGTTCGGCCACGGGCGCGTCCCGGCCAGGGAGCGGCGCTTGTGGCGTTGAACTATGAATGTAACATTGCGGTCAAGCGGTTTTCCGCAATGCGAACTAGTCCTTATGCATAGGCTTAGGGCAGCCCAAAAAGGATAAGAAACGTGGCGGTAGTGATGCCGGGCCTGGAGCGTCGGCTAAAGGCCGAATTGACCGGCGAGGTGCAATTCGACCGATTCACGCGCGGCCGTTACGCTACTGACGCCTCTCACTACCAGATCATGCCGGTCGGCGTGGTCGCCCCGCGCACCATCGAAGAAGCCGATCGGGCGATAGCGATTGCACGCAGTGAAAACGCGACGCTGCTGGCGCGCGGCGGCGGAACGTCGCAGGCAGGCCAAGCGGTCGGCGAATCACTTGTGATCGACTGTTCGAAATACCTCACACGAATTCTCGACCTTGACGTCAAGCACGCGCGCTGCACGGTCGAGCCGGGCATCGTGCTTGATGATCTCAATCGCCAACTCAAGCCGCACGGGCTGTGGTTTCCGGTCGATATCTCCACGTCCTCTCGCGCGACCATCGGCGGAATGGCGGGCAACAATTCTTGCGGCGGGCGCTCGATGCGCTACGGCACGATGCGCGACAACGTCATCTCGATTGAGGCGTTGCTCGCAGACGGGACGCTCGCGCATTTCGGCCGCATCGGCGGCAATCTCAAGGATGTTCCGGCACCGCTGCGTCCGCTCGCAAAGGACCTCCTGGCCATTGGTGCGCGTGAAGCCGATGAGATTGCCGAACGGTTTCCCAAAGTTCAGCGTCGCGTCGGTGGCTACAATCTCGACGCGTTGGTGCCAGGCAAAAACGAAATCAACCTCGCGCACGTGCTGGTCGGCGGTGAAGGCACACTCGCATTTTCCACGCGTATCGAGTTGAAGCTTTCACCACTGCTCGGCCGCCGCGCAGTCGGCGCCTGCCATTTTGGCAACTTCTACCAGGCAATGAACACAGCGCAACACATCGTGCGACTCAAGCCGATTGCGGTTGAACTGATCGATCGCACCATGATCGAGCTTGCCCGTCAGATTCCGATCTTTCGGCCGACACTGGAAAAATTCGTGCGCGAAACGCCGGAAGCCATTTTGCTGGTGGAATTCGGCGAAGACGACCACGAAGTCAACCTGCGCATGCTCCAGCAGCTCAAGGCTCTGATCGGCGATCTTGGGGTTAGCTGGGACAAGAGCGGTGCAAAGTGGGGCGGAGTCGTCGAAATCCTGAACCCCGAACTCCAGTCTGCGATCACGGATGTGCGTACGTCGGGCCTCAACATTATGATGTCGATGAAGGAGGAGGGGAAACCCGTTTCCTTTGTCGAGGATTGCGCGGTGCCGCTCGAGCACCTCGCCGACTATACGTCGCGTCTGACAGACATCTTTACGAAGCACGGCACGCGTGGCACGTGGTACGCGCACGCAGGCTCCGGCTGCTTGCATGTGCGGCCGGTTTTGAATCTGCGGCAGGATAAAGATGTGCATACCATGCGCGAAATCGCCGAGGAGGCGTTCGCGATGGTGCGCGAATACAAGGGCTCGCATTCGGGAGAGCACGGCGACGGGCTGGTGCGCTCGGAATTCAACGAACCGATGTTCGGTTCGCGCCTCGCGCGCGCCTTTGAAGAAGTGAAGGATCGCTTCGATCCGAAGGGCTTCTACAATCCGGGCAAGATAGTGCGGCCGCCGAAATTAGACGATCGCAGCCTGTTTCGTTACGCGCCCGGTTATCATGGCGAGCCGAACAAGATGCATCTTGATTGGTCGGCGTATCCAGGCGCGGGCGGTGGTTTTCAGGGTGCCGTCGAGATGTGCAACAACAATGGCGCCTGCCGTAAGTTGACCGGCGGCGCAATGTGCCCAAGCTACCGCGTGACCCGCGACGAGCGCGACGTCACACGCGGCCGCGCGAACGCGCTGCGATTAGCCATTAGTGGGCAGCTGGGTGGCGCTGCGCTCATCTCCGATGAAATGGCCGAGACGCTCAAGCTCTGCGTATCGTGCAAAGCCTGCCGTCGCGAATGTCCGACCGGCGTCGATATGGCACGCATGAAGATCGAAGTGCAGGCCGCACGTGCCGCGAAGTTCGAGCTCTCATTGCATGACAAGCTGGTTGGTTTCCTCCCCCACTACGCGCCTTACGCCGCGCGCTGGCATCGCTTCTTTAATATGCGCGACCGGATTGCGATTTTGCGCAAAGTATCGCAATTGGTAGCCGGCTTTTCGTCGCGCCGCAGCCTGCCCAAGTGGCGCGAGGACACATATCGTGACCGTTCCGACTGGCGTTACACGACGGCGAAAGAGAATGCGGCCGCGCCGGGAGTCGTACTGTTCGCCGATACGTTCAACCGCTATTTCGAACGCGAAAACCTCGACGATGCCTTGAGCGTGCTGGTTGCGGGCGGTTACCGTGTCTATGCGCCACTGCCGGCCGATCCGGACGATCGGCCGTTGTGCTGCGGTCGCACATTCCTCTCGGTTGGTCTGGTCGATGAAGCGCGGCGCGAAATGCAGCGCACGCTGGACGCGCTTGCACCTTATGTTGCACGCGGGATGCCGATCGTCGGCCTCGAGCCAAGCTGCTTGTTCACCTTCCGTGATGAATTGCCGGCTCTGTTCAAGGGTGAGGCAGTCGATGCGTTGGCGGCGAATTCTTTTTTGTTGGAAGAGTTCATTGACCGCGAACACAAACATGGCCGGCTGAATTTGCCGCTTGGGCCATTGCCGAAAAAGGCGCTGCTGCACGGGCATTGTCATCAGAAGGCGTTCGACGCGATGGGTGCCGTCGAAACCACGTTGCGGCTGATCCCGCAGCTTTCGGTCGAGACCATTGAGTCCAGCTGCTGCGGTATGGCCGGCGCATTCGGCTACAACGCCGACACCATCGATGTTTCGCGCAAAATGGGTGAATTGTCGCTGTTGCCGGCAGTGCGCAGGGCTGGGGCCGATGCATTGATCATTGCCGACGGCACCTCGTGTCGGCACCAGATTTTCGATGGGAGCGAACGGCAGGTTGCTCATGTCGCCCGCGTGCTGGCGATGAGTGTCGCTGCGGCTGGCCCCGCGACCGAGGCGAGGGCATTGTAGCGAAATGCCAGCCAAACTTTTTCCAACGTCGCTTGTAGGCTCCTACCCTCAGCCGGAATGGCTGATCGACCGTGCGCGCCTGTCGAAGATGGTGCCGCGCGTGCGGATGGACGATCTCTGGTTGGTCGATCCGAAAGAGCTCGAAGCCAAGCAGGATGAGGCGACGCTTCTCGCGATACGCGATCAGGAACACGCTGGGCTCGATATCATCACCGACGGCGAGCAGCGGCGCGAGAGCTATTCCAATCGTTTCGCCACCGCGCTTGAAGGCGTCGATACGAAGAATCCTGGCTCGACAATCAACCGTAGCGGCAAGCCGATTCCAGTGCCGCGCGTCACGGGAAAAATCCGCCGCAAGTATCCGGTCGAGTTGCGCGATCTGCAATTCCTGCGCGCCAATACGAAAAATCCGGTAAAGATAACAGTGCCGGGCCCATTCACGATGTCGAAGCAGGCGCAGAATGAATTTTACAAATCTGATGCCGCGATGGCGCTCGATTATGCCGCCGCGGTGAACGATGAGATCAAGGACCTGTTCGCTGCCGGTGCCGATATCGTGCAGATCGACGAGCCGTGGATGCAACAGCATCCCGACAAGGCGAGAGATTATGGTTTGCAGGCGCTCGATCGCGCGCTCGATGGTGTGGGCGGCAACGTCGCAGTGCATTTGTGCTTTGGCTATGCCGCCGTGGTGCATGAAAAACCGTCCGGCTATTCGTTCCTCTCTGAGCTGGAGGGCTCAAGGGCCGCACAGATATCGATCGAAGCGGCGCAACCGAAGCTCGACCTCAAAGTTTTGGAAAAGCTCCCGTCAAAGACAATCATCCTGGGCGTCATCGACCTGTCCGATATGACGATCGAAACGCCCGACGTCGTCGCATCACGCATCCGCAAGGCGCTGCCGCACGTGCCTGCCGAACGCGTCGTGATTGCGCCGGATTGCGGCATGAAATACCTGCCTCGCAACGTCGCTTTCGGGAAAATGCAGGCAATGGTGCAGGGCGCCGACATTGTGCGCCGCGAGCAGCATGGCCATTAGACCTTGTGCGGCTTGAACTTCGGCCCAATACCCGCAAAATGGCGCCCAAATAACAAGGACAGCTCGGTCCATCACTGGTGGAACCGCTGCAAGCCAACAAAGGGAGGATCAATATGAAAAGGTTCATTCTTGCCAGCACGGCCATTGCGGCTGTTGTGCTGGCAAACGCGCCAGCCATGGCTTGGGAGCCGACCAAGCCGGTCGAAATTGTTGTTGCCGCCGGCGCCGGTGGCGCTTCTGACCAAATGGCGCGCATGATTCAAGCCGCCATTCAGAAAAACAATCTGATGAAACAGCCGATGGTCGTCTCGCTCAAAGGCGGCGCCTCGGGCGCGGAAGCATTGATGTACATGAAATCAAGTGACGGCGATCCCAACCGGTTGCTGCTCGCTTACTCGCTGATCTACATGCTGCCGCTATCGGCGAAGATTCCGTTTAATTGGCGCGAGCTCACGCCGATCGCTGTCACGGCAATGGACCAGTTCGTGTTGTGGGACAACACCGAGCTTCCCTACAAGAACGTGAAGGAATTCATCGACGCGGCCAAAGCCGCACCGCAGCCATTCAAGATGGGCGGCACCGGCTCCAAGCGCGAAGACCACATCTTGACGGTGTTCATGGAGAAGAAGACCGGCGCCAAGTTTGCCTACTTGCCCTATAAGTCGGGCGGCGAAGCGGCAACGCAATTGGTCGGTAATCACACCGCGTCAAACGTTAACAATCCGTCGGAGAATCTCGAAGTGTGGCGTGCTGGCCAGGTGCGCGCGCTGTGCGTGTTCGACAAGGAGCGCATCGCGTACAAGACCAAAGTGACCGGCACGCAGTCGTGGAATGACATTCCGACCTGCAAAGAAGAAGGTCTCGACGTGCAGTATTTGATGCTGCGTGCCTTCTTTCTGCCGGGCAAAGTCGCGCCGGAACAGTCGGCCTTCTACGTTGATCTGCTCAAGAAAGTCGCGCAGACCCCCGAGTACAAGGACTACATGGAAAAGCAGGCGCTTAAGCCGATCTTTCTGACCGGCAAGGACATGCTCAATTTCCTTGAAGAAGACGACAAACTGAATTCGAGCTTGATGAACGAAGCCGGGTTTGTCGCGAAGTAATCAAAGGTTACTCCGGGCCGGCACATGTGTGCCGGACCCGGAATCCAGACGCCGGGGTGCGGCAATGGATTCCGGGTTCTCGCTACGCACGCCCCGGAATCACAAATACAGGTAAGAGAAATGTCCTCGACCGAACCTGAAATTGCCGTAGACGATCCGACCGCGCCGTCCGAGGATTCGCCGGCCGTCGCGAGCACGCGCACCGTCGAAACGATTGTCTACACCGTTCTGGTGGCCTTAGCGCTCTTGCTGGCCTTCGACAATTGGCGGACAGGAATGGGCTGGGAGGCAGAGGGTCCGCAGGCCGGCTATTTTCCGTTTTATCTTTCTGTCGTCCTTGCGGGCGCCAGCCTTTACGGTCTTGTGGGCATTTTCCTCGGCCGCGCCGCATCGAGCGAAACCTTTGTCACGCGAGATCAGCTTCGCCGCGTAATGCAGGTTTTCGTGCCGACACTTTTGTTTTGCCTGTTCACGCAATGGCTCGGACTCTATGTCGCGAGTTTTATTCTGATTGCGGGCTTCATGTGGATGGTCGGCCGCATCGCGCTGTGGAAGTCGCTGCTCACGAGCTTCGTATTTTCAATCGCCATGTTCGTCACCTTTGAAATCGCGTTCGATGTCATCATGCCGAAAGGGCCGCTCGAAGCCCTGCTCGGTTTCTAGCGCCGCATAGGCCGGGATAGTCGCGATGGAAGCTTTCGGTCTTCTCGTTCATGGTTTTGCCGTGCTGATGACGTGGAAGACGCTCGCTTTGATGATGGTTGGCCTGATCCTTGGCGTATTTGTCGGCGTATTGCCGGGGCTGGGTGGGCCAAACGGCGTTGCGATTTTGCTGCCGCTCACGTTCACGATGGATCCGACATCCGCCATCGTGATGCTGTCCTGTATCTATTGGGGCGCGTTGTTCGGCGGCGCTATCACCTCGATATTGTTCAATATTCCCGGCGAAGCCTGGTCGGTGGCTACGACCTTTGATGGCTATCCGATGGCCCAGCAGGGCAAGGCGGCGGAAGCGCTGACGGCAGCGTTTACGTCTTCCTTTATTGGCTCGCTATTTGCCGTGCTGCTGATCACATTCCTGGCTCCGGGGATTGCGTCTTTTGCGTTGCGTTTCGGACCGCCGGAATTCTTTGCGGTCTACCTTTTGACATTCTGCTCGTTCGTGGGCTTGGGCCGCGAAGCCAAGCACAAAACAATCATATCAATGGCGCTCGGCTTGCTGCTGGCGGGTGTCGGCATGGACACAGTTTCCGGTCAGTTACGGATGACGTTCGGATTGAGTGAGCTGCTGCGTGGTATCAACTTCCTAGTTGCTGTTATCGGCCTGTTCGGCATCAGTGAAATTCTTCTCACGATGGAAGAGCGACTGGCATTGCGCGGGCACGCCGCACGCATCAGCCTGCGGGTCCTGTTGAATGTCTGGAAGGACCTTCCGCGCTACTGGGTCACGCTGCTGCGATCGTCGGTCATCGGGGCGTGGCTCGGCATTACACCCGGCGGTGCGATCGCTGCGTCGTTTATGGGCTACAACCTCGCCAAGCGATTTTCCAAGGATCCCGAGAGCTTCGGTAAGGGCCGGATCGAAGGTGTGTTCGCGCCGGAAACGGCGGCGCACGCTTCCGGTACGGCGGCGCTTCTGCCGATGCTGGCGTTGGGAATTCCCGGCTCCGGCACGGCGGCGATCCTGCTCGGCGGACTAATGGTGTGGGGGCTCAATCCTGGTCCATTGCTGTTTGTCGAACATAAAGATTTCGTCTGGGGCCTGATCGCCTCCATGTATCTCGGCAATATCGTGGGTCTGGTGATTGTTCTCACCACTGTCCCGATATTTGCTGCGATCTTGCGGGTGCCATTCGCGGCGATTGCACCGATGATTGTTGTGTCATGCGCGATCGGCGCCTACGCAATCCAGAACGCGATGTTCGACATCTGGCTGATGCTGGTCTTCGGCGTTGTCGGCTACGTGTTCAAGAAAATCGGAATTCCGCTGGCGCCATTCACGCTCGCGCTGGTGCTCGGCAGCCGTGCAGAAGATGCGTTCCGGTTGTCGATGATCGGGTCGGGCGGGGACATGCGGGTGTTCTGGTCGAATGCACTGGTCGGCTCGATCACGACGCTTGCGATCGTGCTGCTATTCTGGCCGGTGATCGCAAAAGCCGTTGGGCGCATCGGCGAATTATTGCAGCCGGCCAAGCGAACAAGCTGACAGGCGAAATCTATTCCGCCGGGCCTGGTTCGGCTGCCGCTCCGCGACGTGCGGGCGCCGTCCGTCGTATTGTTGGCATGGCTAATCGCGACAATGTAGGGATCACCAGCAGGCTGCAAATCGGTGACAGCAGCATGCCACCGACGATGACGCAGGCGAGCGGCTGCTGCACTTGTGATCCGATGCCGGTTGATATCGCTGCCGGCACAAGGCCGATACAAGCAGAAAGGCCGGTCATGAAAATCTGCCGCATGCGCGCTTGCGCGGCACCGATGATGGCCTCGTCCTTGCCGAATCCTTCATCCAGGCGGCGGCGGATATAGGAAACAAGCAGGATGCCGTCCATTGCCGAAACACCGAATAATGAAATGAACCCGACCGCAGCAGATACGCTAGCGTTCAAGCCAAACAAATAGAGGCCAAGAATTCCGCCGCAGGCAGCAAACGGGATGCCGGATAGCGCCAGCAGGCTGTCACGTATGGAATTGAACAGGCTGTAGAGCAGCATCATGATCAGCAGCAGACTGAGCGGTATAATGACAGCAAGGCGTTTCTTGGCCTCGACGAGCGCACCGAATTCCCCCGACCATTCCAGCCGGTAGCCTGTTTTCAATTCCACGTTCTTGGCGATGCGCGCCTGCGCGTCAGCAACGGTCGACCCCAGGTCACGGCCGCGAACACTGTATTTAATCGGCACGAAACGTTCGGTGTTTTGCCGATAGATATAGGCCGCACCGGTTTCGAGCCGTACTTCGGCAACATCGCCGAGCGCAATATAGGCTGTCGGCGATTTCGGATCCGAATTCGGCAATGCGACGGGGACCGAGCGAATGGCGTCGATATTGTCACGGTACTGACGCGCCAGCCGAACGGTCAGCGGGAAGTTCATCTCGCCCTCGTAGATGCGCGTGATTTCCTGGCCGCCGATTGCAGCCTGAACGACCGTATTCATGTCGTTGACGGTGATGCCGTAGCGCGCCGCTTTTGCGCGATCGACCTGGATCACCAAATTAGGCTGGCCGAGCAGGTTGAAGGCGCCTGCGTCAGCGACGCCCGGAACTTTCGCAAGTTCATTTTGCACTGCTTTCGACAAGCGTTCGAGTTCAGCCAGGTCACGGCCAAAAATTTTGACGGAATTCTCGCCTTTTACGCCGGAGACGGCTTCTTCGATGTTGTCCTGGATGTATTGCGAAAAATTGAAATCGATGCCGATGAACTCACTTTCCAGCCGCGCGGCCATCTCCTTCACCAGCTTTGGTTTTGTCAGCCCACTGGGCCATTCATCAAACGGCTTGAGGGGCACAAAAAATTCGGCGACGAACGACCCGTCGGGGTCGGTCGCATCTTCGCCGCGGCCTTGTTCGGATACAACCGTGCGTACCGGCGCATAACTGCCAATCACCGCGCGAATTTTGTCGACGGTGTCTCGACCGGCTTCGAGTGTGATCGTTGGCGGAAGTAAAGCGCGGATCCAAAGATTCCCTTCCTCCAGCTTGGGGAGAAATTCGGTGCCGAGCCGCATGCCGAGGCCGCCACAAATAACGAGAAAGGCGAGCGCAATCATTGCCGCGATCCGCGCGTTTTTTACCGCAAGTATGAGAACGGGTTCGTAGGCCCTGCGGATTGCACGAACGACGATGGTTTCGACCTCTTCCACCCGGTCTGGAAGCAATAGCGATGACATCACCGGCGTCACTGTGAAGGTCGCAATTACCGCGCCAAGCAAGGCATAGGCGTAAGTGCGCGACATCGGTCCGAAAATCTGTCCCTCAACGCCTTGCATTGTGAAAAGCGGGAGGAACGCGGCGATGGTGATAATCACCGAAAAGAAGATCGGCTTGTCGACTTCGACCGCGGCAGCAAGAATCCGGTGCAGCCTGTCACCGCGGCTCACGTCCGTTGGATGACGCGACGAGTGGTGGGCGAGGTGGCGGAAGATGTTTTCCACCATGATAACGGTACCGTCGACAATAATGCCGAGGTCGATCGCGCCAACCGACAGCAAATTGGCGGAATCACCACGCAAGACAGTGATGATGACAGCCAGAAATAGGGCGACCGGTATCGTCGCGGACACGATCAACGCGCAACGAAGGTTGCCCAGGAATATCCATTGAATGAGAAAGATCAGCGCAATGCCGAACAACATATTGTGCATCACCGTGCGTACGGTGATGGCAACCAAATCGCCACGATCATAGTACGGCTCAATCCTGACGCCTGGCGGTAGGCTGCCGTCATTGTTGATGCGATCGATCGCAGCCCGCACCCGCGTCACAACATCCATGGTGCGCTCGAGCTTTTGCATCAGCACGATGCCGAACAGGATGTCGTTCTGGTTGTCGCGGCCGGCTATTCCCAGTCGCGGCGTGTAGCCAACTTGATTGTGCGCGATATCGGATAACAGAACAGGCAACCCGCCCTGCTGGCTCACAACGATATTGTTGATGTCGCTGATGGACCCAAGCGCGCCGACGCCGCGCACATTGACCGATTGTTCGCCGACCGCGATTGTGCGGCCGCCGACATTGGCGTTGCTGGTCGAAATCGCATTGATAATCTGCGGCAAAGTGAGCCCGTACGCCCGCATGCGGTCGAGATCAATTTCAGACTGATATTCCTTGGTTTTACCGCCGAGCGGCGAGATGTCGGCGACGCCCGGGACAATGCGCAGTTTCCGCTCAACCACCCAATCCTGGATCGTCTTGAGTTGGATCAGGTCCATGCCAGGCGGACCTTTGAGCTGGTAGCGCAGAATTTCGCTGATGCCGCCGGCCGGTGAAATGACGGGCGTTACGGTGGGTGGGAGCGTTGCATCTTTCAGGCGGTTGGTGACCTGCTGGCGCACGAAATTGTAGTCGCGCCCATATTCGAACTGCAGCCGGACGAAACCGAGGGCGAAGACCGTATTCGAGCGGATGTATGTCAAGCCAGGCGTGCTGGCGACCGCAATCTCCAGCGGAATAGTAACATAGCGCTCAACCTCTTCGGGCGATTGGCCGGGGTATTGCGCGATGATTTCGATGATCGGTGGCGCCGGATCGGGATAGGCTTCGACATTGAGCGAAGTGAAGGCGACATAGCCGACGCCGATAAATGCCGCGAAGGCGACCAGTGCCAGTGGCCGTCGCGACAGGCAAAACGACATGAGACTACGCAACATGGGTGCGTCAGCTTCCCGCCGCGGCGCGGTCGACGAATAGGCTGCCCTTGCTCACAACGTTTTCGCCTTGGCGCAAACCCTCGACGACCTGGATCATATTTCCGTTGGATAATCCGGTTTTGATGTCTCGCCGCTCGACCGATTTGTCATCGCGCGCGATCCAGACGTGAGCGGTTTTGCCGTCGTAGATGATCGCCTCTTGCGGCACGGCCAGCGAATTGTCTCCTTCGCCCGTGAGGATTGTTACGCTTGCAAACATTTCCGGACGAAGCAGATGTCGCGAATTGTCTATCGTCGCTCGTACCATCAGGCGCCGTGTACCGGCATCGAACGAGGTTGCGACGAAAGAAATATTCGCAGCGAAGACCCGATCCGGATATGACAGAACGGTGAAGTGAACTGCTTGCCCCACGTGCACACTGGGTGCGTCGGATTCACGCACGTACGCGATCAGCCACACTGTGGAAAGATCGCCGATGACGAAGGTCGGGTCACTTGCGCTGGTGTTCTGCGATGAGGTGTTAACGTATTGCCCGGGACCGACCTTGCGCTGAATAACCGTGCCCCCGATCGGTGAGTAAATTGTCATCTGCGGGCTGACCGCGCCCGTGTCGCTGAACTTCGTGATCTCGTCGTCGGTCATGCCGAGAATACGCAGACGGTTACGCATGACTTCAAGTGATGTCTGTGCCGAGCGGACGTCATTCTCGGCGGCACGCGTGGTCGCTTGTGAAGTCTGTAAATCCCGTAGCGGCCCGGCACGGGAATCGAAAAGCGTTTTGTTCTGCTGCTCGACGATCTTCGCAAGCTCCAGCGCGGATCGGGCTTTGTTCAGATTGGAAATGGCGGTGATAAATTCATTCTGCGCCTGAACCATGTCCGGCGCCTCAACCGTGAACAGGGGCTGTCCCGCTTTCACCATGTCGCCGGGCTTAGCGAGTAGTTTGATCACCCGGCCCGAATACGGTGAGAACACCAATGTCGCGCGGTCTTCGTCGACGCTGATTTTTCCTTCGGTCAAGTGCTCGGTGCGGAACACGACATCACCAACTGGCACGGTAGTCAGCGCGGCCCATTGCTTCGGCGTCGGATAGTACAGAAGGCCTTCGCGGCGGCCCTGGCTCGCCGTTTCGGCTTCGGCAAGCTTGTCTGTGCCCGGCGCGCGCGTGGTCGCGGCCACCGCAAGCCATGTACCAATGATCGTGATCAAGGCGGCCGCGGCGATCACGCCGTTTCGCGTGTTCACAAGCGGCCGCAGCATAAGCTGCGTCATGATAGTCCCGACTGGCCGAGCCGACGAATTTCCTCGTCGCGGCCCCCTCACTGGCGAGCTTTATATTGAATTAACGGGGCGAAGCCGCATTACCGCGAAATAAAACTTTTACATAGGTAAATTGCGCTGGTGCCGAGTATCTGGCTGTTTTGGGCGAAATTCGCAGCGAACGCCGGCGTACTGCAGGCTTGAACCGCTAAATCTCCGATTTGGGCGCTGGTTTTCTTATGAAATTGCAATGGTGCCGGTGGTGGCTATGCTTGGCAGGCTCTGTGGGACTCTTGGTGGGTCATTCACCTGTCAGTTTTCTTGAGCATAAGCGTTTTCACCTGCAGCTTGTACTTGGCCCAGGCGCAATCAGACGCGTTGGTGCAATGCGAAAAGGCCTTGCGATTGATATGCGTTTGCTTCGCCAGCCCAATTTTTATGCAGTGCTCGCGCTTCTAGCCGCCGCTTGCGCCGTGCCCGCGTGGGGTCAAGGCAAGCCGAGCGATTTTGGCATCACCGAGCCTTCGATCGCTACGAGCCTTCCGCAATACGGAGACCCATTTGGGTACAGGAAGCGTTTGAACGAGCACGGCGTTACTTACAGTCTGATCGATACAAGCGACGTGCTGAGCAATCTGTCTGGCGGCATTCGGCGCGGCACGATCTTTCAGAACAAGTTGGAAGGGCAGCTCTATATCGACCTTGAGAAATTGGCTGGCTGGAAGGATTGGACGTTTTACGCCAACGCCTTCGGAATTGCTAACGATGGCCGGATACGGCGCGACTATGTCGGCGGCATGAACACAATCGCGGCCATTGAAGCCACGCCAACCGTACGCCTGTCGGAAATGTGGCTGGAGCGCTGGTTTGGTCCCGTTAGTCTAAGGTTCGGTCAACTCGCGGCGGATGCCGAATTCTTCTACAGCGATGTCAGTCAGATATTCCTGCAAAGCGATTGGCCGACGATTGGCGCCGTTAACCTGCCGGGCGGCGGCCCTGCTTATCCGCTATCCGCGGTTGGTGCGCGGGTAAAATACGAATTGCCGAAGGACGCCTCGCTATTGTTTGCGATTTTCAACGGCGACCCGGCGCCACCATGTCCGGGCGCCGATCCCGACACCTGCAATCGCTATGGCGTGAATTTCCGTCTGAGCGATCCGGCCTTCATGATGGGCGAATTTCAGTGGAGGCGAAATCGTGGAAAGGATGATACGGGGCTTGCCACGACCCTGAAGATAGGCGGCTGGGGTCATCTGGGTCAATTCGCCGACCAGCGCTTCGCCAACAATGGAATGCTTCTGGCCAGCCCCGAGAGCAGCGGCACGCCGCTGATGCACCGCGGCGATTACGGAGTTTACGGCGTTATCGATCAGCAACTCTATCGTCCGCCAGGCGGCGATGCGAACAGCGGCATCTCCATTTTCAATCGTTCGGCGATTACCCTGTCCGATCGCAATCTTGTCAACGTTGAGATCGACGGCGGCATTGTTTTTGCCGGAATGATCCCGAAGCGGCCGGACGACAGTTTCGGCGCCAGCGTTATCTATTCGCGTTTTTCGGACAGCGTTCGCGCCTTCGATCAAGACCAGATCAACTTCGGCAACCTGGCCACGCCACCGCGCGACTACGAGATCAATCTCGAGCTTACGTATGCCGCCCAGATCGTGCCGGGATGGATCGTGCAGCCGGTTTACACATATATCTGGCACCCGAGCGGCACGGGTATTCGCTATCCCGACGCCCAGGTCACGGGCGTGCGTTCGATCGTCAGATTCTGAAAAAGTAGACCCGCCCGGACGGGGACATGCCGGGCTGGTCGTCTTGATCGGCGCAAGAGT
>JBATYN010000596.1:0-1810 GCA_049674125.1 Pseudolabrys sp.
GCACCGGTCCCGGCTACACGCCAAGACTGGTGCGGTTCGACGACTCGGTTATTGATCGCACAAACCGGTGGGAGGCGACCATGACTGACCCGGCACGCCGAGCGAAGCTCTTGCGCGAGCTGGAGCAGGATTTCATCCCTGATTATGACGCCCTGAACATGCCGTCGGCGGACAAGCGCGCCGCTTACGCGCTTGAGCACATCGCCTTTCGGATCGGAAAAATCGAACAAAACCTGGCCAAGATCGCAAGCGCGATCGAGGCCCTTTTAGCCAAAACCTGACTCGGAAGCTGCGCCGGCCTTACTTCATTTTGGCTAAGGCGCCTTCGAACGGCTTATAGGCTTCCTTGGCAAAATCGACGTAAAGCTCGCCCAGCTTGGTCGCCTCGGCAACGAATCCCTCGTAGGACGACTTCAGGTATTCGGTCTGCACTTCCATGGCCTTTTCCAGGCTTTTCACGCCCAAGAGCTTTTCCCAATGGGCAGCGGAGCCCTCGACCGACTTTTTCGAGAAATCCACCATTTCGGTCACAATGGCTTGGCCGGTCTTCGACCATGCTCCGAACGAGTTCATGGCCGTTTCCATGCTGTCTTTGCCGAGCTTATTCATTTCATCGGTGGTCATGACGGTCCTTCCGGCGACGCGCGCTGTCTGTTGCTATGGTTAAAATCTTGCGCCCTTTGCCTTGAAAAGGCCTTTTCGGGCGACGATGATATTATAGTGCACTGCACAAAAAATGCAATGGCTTAGGTGCAGAGCACAAAAAAGCGCCTTTTCGTTGTGGGTGTGGGTACTTAGAGCGGCGCATCGGGGACTTAACGCTTTCGCAACAGCGTTCGCCTAGCGTGCTTGACCGTGTCGTTTGTGTAACGACCGGTCCTTAGTCGGGACAATGCTTCTCAAGTGGACAGGTGGCCGGACCGAGCCGCCATACCGCCGAGGAAGCATCGTCCTGAAGGAGCGAACAGGGGTTGGGGTCTCGTCAGAGGCCCTACGCGCGTCAGGGACGGGGTGCGTGATGGCAATGAAGCGTATGGAAGCCCGCAACGGGCTTCGCTATGGCGCTGTGGGTCTTGCCGCGATCGTTGCGGCTCTCACCATCATCACCAGCGATGTGGCCGACGCGCGGCACCATCGACGTTTGCGCGTGCATTACGTGTCCGCGCATCACGCGGCGCGCGTGCACCATTCCGCCCGCGCCGAGGATTATTCGCCGCCATCGGCTTCGATCGTGGTCGACGGCAATACCGGTACCGTGCTGCAGGCGTCTAACCCCGACGCATCGCGCCATCCGGCCTCGCTGACCAAGATCATGACGCTCTATCTGCTGTTCGAGCGTCTCGACGCCGGCAAGATCAAGCTCGACACGCCGCTCAAGGTCTCCAAGCACGCCGCCGATCAGGATCCCACCAAGCTCGACCTCAAACCCGGCCAGACTATCCCGGCCGAAGACGCCATCAAGGGCGTGGTCACCCGGTCGGCCAATGACGCCGCTGTCGTCATCGCAGAAAATCTCGGCGGCAGCGAGAACGAGTTCGCAAAGCTGATGACGGAAAAGGCCCATGCGCTGGCCATGAGCCGCACCACTTACGTGAACGCTTCCGGCCTGCCCGACGACGACCAGATCACGACCGCGCGCGACCAGGCGCTGCTCGGCCGTGCCATCCAGGACCGTTTCCCGCGCTATTACAAATATTTCTCGCTGCCGGCCTTCGTCTATCACGGCGTCGCGATCCGCAATCACGATCACCTGCTCGGACAGGTCCAAGGCGTCGACGGCATCAAGACCGGATTTACCCGCGCGTCGGGC